>NZ_DCXA01000208.1:0-6332 GCF_002328915.1 Aquabacterium sp. UBA2148 | reverse complement strand
GTCGGTGGGCGCGGTGCAGCAAGGCTTGGCGTTGGCCGAGCGCACGGCAAGGCGCCTGGACGCCAGCGGCGCCAAGGTGGTGGTGCTGGCCCGCGCCGGCCAGGACCTGCGCGAGCATGGGTTGCGCTACTCGCACCTGGGCCTGGCCTACAAGGATGCCGAGGGATGGCGTGTGCTGCACAAGCTCAACGAATGCGGCACCGAGCGCGCGGCCATCTACCGCCAGGGCGTGGGCGACTTCTTCCTGGACACGCCGCACGAGTACGTTGCCGGGGTGGTGGTGCCGGAGCAGGCCCTGCAGGAGCGCCTGTGGCCCTTGCTCAAATACGCTGGCAGCCGCGCCTTCCTGCACACACGGGCCTACAGCATGGTGGCCTACCCCTGGGCCACGCGCTTTCAGCAAAGCAACCAGTGGGCCATCGAGTTCGTGGCCTCGGCCGTGGGCTCGGACGTGGTCGATCGGGCCGCTGCCCAGCGTTGGCTCAGGGCAACGGGCTACCAGCCCACCGAGTTGCACCTGTCGATGCTGACCCGATTGGGCGCCCGCATGACCATGGCCAACGTTTCGTTCGACGACCACCCCAACGAGCTGCGCTTCAGTGGCCGCATCCGAACGGTCACGGTCGATTCGGTCTTTGCCTGGCTGCAACGAAGCGGTCTGGCGCGTGAGGAATGGGTGGTTCATTGAATGAACGCGCTGGCGGTTTTGATGTCCAATCGGTGCACAAACCATGGAGGACCTGTGCTGTGAGTGAGTCGACATCCCAAGGTGGTCAGTTCAGCCTGCTTGGCCAGCGGCGCTTCTTGCCGTTCTTCCTGGCCCAGTTCCTGGGGGCTGCAAACGACAACCTGTTCAAGTTCGCGTTCACGGTGCTGGTCACCTACCAGTTGCAGGTGAGCTGGCTGGAGCCCAAGGTGGCCGGCCTGGTGATCGGGGCGCTGTTCATCCTGCCCTTCTTGCTGCTGTCGGCGACCTCGGGGCAGTGGGCCGACAAGTACGACAAGGCCTTCATCATGCGCGGCGTCAAGCTCATGGAGGTCGGAATCATGGTGCTGGCCGGCCTGGGCTTCTGGTTCCAGTTGGTGCCGCTGCTGCTGGGCTGTGTCTTCCTGATGGGTCTGCACTCCACCTTCTTCGGCCCGGTGAAGTACGCCTACTTGCCGCAGCACCTGCGCGAGCACGAGCTCACCGGTGGCAACGGCCTGGTCGAGATGGGCACCTTCGTGGCCATCTTGCTGGGCAACGTCGGGGGTGGTTTGCTCATGGGCATCCCCGAAGTGGGGCCACACTGGGTGGCCGCTTCTTGCTTCGGGGTCGCCCTGGCGGGCTGGCTCACGGCCCGCGCCATCCCGGCGTCGCCATCATCCGACCCGGACCTGAAACTCAACTGGAACCCGGTCTCCGAGACCTGGCGCAACCTGCGTTTGGCCTGGCAGTACCCCAGCGTGTTCCGATCGCTGCTGGGCATCTCGTGGATGTGGTTCTTTGGCGCGGTGTTCCTGTCTCAGTTCCCCTCGTTCGCGCGTGACGTGCTGCATGGCAACGAGCAGGTGGCTTCGCTGCTGCTGGTGGTGTTCTCGGTGGGCATCGCCATCGGCTCGCTGCTGTGCGAGACGTTTTCGCACCGGCACGTGGAAATCGGCCTGGTGCCCATCGGTGCGGTGGGCATGACGGTGTTCGCGTTCGATCTGTACCTTGCAGCCTCCGGCCTGCCGCAGGCGCCTGGTGCCGCGCTCTACACGGTGGGAGAGTTCTTGGCGGTGCATGCCCACTGGCGGGTGATGGCCGACCTGGCCCTGCTGGCCTTCAGCGCGGGCCTGTACAGCGTGCCCATGTACGCGCTGATTCAGCTGCGCGCGCAGCCCAGTCACCGCGCCCGCATCATCGCGGCCAACAACATCCTCAATGCCCTGTTCATGATCGTCAGCAGCCTGCTGGCCGGCGCGATGCTGGCTGCAGGCTTCACCATCCCGCAGGTGTTCGGTGCCACGGCGCTGCTCAACGTGGTGGTGGTGGGTTATGTGTTCTGGCTGATGCCCGAGTACATCGTGCGCCTGGTGATGCTGTTCGTCACGCGCATCGTCTACCGCTTGCGGGTGCGCGGCGACCTGAACATCCCGACCGATGGCGCGGCCATCCTGGTGTGCAACCACGTCAGTTTTGTGGACGCCGTCATCCTGGGCGTCATCAGCCCGCGCCCGATGGTCTTCATCATGGACCACCGCATTTTCAAGACGCCGGGCATCGGCTGGTTCTTCAAGCTGGTCAAGGCCATCCCGATTGCGCCGCAGAAGGAAGACCCGCAGGCCTATGAAGCGGCCTTCCAGAAGGCCCGCCAGGTGCTGCAAGAGGGTGAACTGCTGTGCCTGTTCCCCGAGGGTGGCATCACGCGGGATGGCACGCTGCAGCCGTTCAAGGCAGGTGTCATGAAGATCCTGGAGACCAACCCGGTGCCGGTGATCCCGTCGGCGCTGCACAACCTCTGGGGCTCGACCTTCTCGCGCATCGAGGGGGCAGCCATGGCCAAGCCCCTGCGCCGAGGGCTGTTCAACCGCATCGGCCTGGTGGTGGGCGAGCCGATCGCGCCTCAGGATGTCACGCCGGAAAAGCTGCAAGCCAGGGTGCAGGAACTGCTGAACGAGCCTTCGCCCTGAGTTTCCCGGGGGCTTCCTCGAATGAGGGGGGAGCGGTGGCGTCGAGTGACGACACAATCCGCTCACCTTCTGGTTCACACACATTCATTCATGGGCAATTTCCTGTCTCCCGCGGCCTGGGCCCGGGTCATCCCCTTCGTCCTGTTCATGGTCTTCCTCGCTTTGCGGGGGCAGTTCTCCACGGAGGACGGCGAGGCCAGCCAGTTGCCGTTTGACGCCCGCTGGTTGTACGCGGTGTCGGTGGTGGTGGTGGCGGCCAGCCTGGCGTGGTTCTGGCGTCGCTATGACGAGCTCAGGCACTGGGGAATGGACTTCAAGCAGGTGCTGCTGTCCATCGCCGTGGGCATCGTGGTTTTCGTGCTGTGGACCCGGCTGACCGCGCCCTGGATGATGCTGGGCGAGCCCTCGGCGGGCTTTCGCCCGGTGGACGACGACGGTGAGCTGATGTGGACGCTGATCGCCTTTCGGTGGGTGGGCGCTGCCCTGCTGGTGCCGGTCATGGAAGAGCTGTTCTGGCGCAGCTTCCTGATGCGCTGGGTCGACAACCAGGATTTCGAGAAGGTGGACCCAGCCTCGGTGACGATCAAGGCCATCGCCTTGTCCACCCTGTGTTTCATGCTGGCCCACACCCAATGGCTGGGGGCCATCGTGGCGGGGCTGGCTTACGCCTGGCTCTACAAGAAGACCGGCTCCTTGTGGGCGCCGGTGCTGGCGCATGCCGTCACCAACGGTGTGCTGGGTGGCTGGGTGATCCTCAACGGGTATTGGTCGTTCTGGTGATGGTTTGGATGCTGGCATGAAGTTGTGCGCCCGCTTGTTCGTGACCTTGGTGCTGGCCGGTGTGGCTGGCCTGTTGTTCGGTCGCATCGAGGGCTCCGGGCAGTCCGCCCTGCTGGCCCTGTCTCAGTACCTGCCGTTTCCGGCCTACCTGGTGCCCGCGCTGGCGGCGGTCCTGGTCGCCTTCATCTGGTTGGGGTGGGTGTGGCGAAGCCTGGCGGTGCTGGCCTTGGTGGCGAGCCTGACACTGCTCATGGGCCTGAGCTGGGGTGCGCCCGAAGAGGGCCATGGCCGCGTGCGCTTCATGACCTACAACGTCAAGAGTTACCTGGCGCTCAATCGGCCCGGCGGCACGGACGAGCTGGCGCATGAAATCATCGAACACCAGCCCGACATCCTGGTCATGCAGGACGCGGGGCAGCTGGTGGACGTCGAAGGCAACGTCAAGTCAGCCGACCTGCTGCGGGTGGTGGGCGGTGGCTGGCAGCACGCGCATGCCAACGACGAGTACGTGTTGCTCAGTCGCTGGCCGATTCGCCAGTGCCGACATGGCGCGATCCCCGTTGGAGACGAGCCCCATGTGTTCGCGCACTGTGACATCGACGTGCAAGGCACCACCTTGCAGGTGATCACCGTGCACCTGATCACGCCGCGCAAGGGTCTGGTCGCCAGGCACCGGGGGCAGTCTCGGTGGCTGGGCCTGGACGAATGGCAGGACAACATGTTGCTGCGCGTGCGCCAGGCGGGCTTGTTGGCGGAGTACCTGCGCCAGCTGCCGCCGGGGCCGCGCATCGTGGCGGGTGACCTCAACGCCACCGAGCCCTCGGTGGTCGAGCAGACGCTGCTCAACACGGGCTTGCGCGACGCGTTCTCGTCAGCCAGCGTGGGCTACGGCTTCACGCACGGGCATTCGCTGCTCAAGGGGCTGTCCTTCCTGCGCATCGATCACATCCTGGTCAGCCCGGAGATCGCGGTGGCCGATGCCTTCACCGGCGGCACGCTGGCTTCGCAGCACCGTCCGGTCATCGCCGACCTGTACCTGCACCGGCACTGAAGGCCACTCCAGCCCGGATGGTTCGGTTTGGGGGCAGGGCAGGCGCCTGCGTCGTTTTCAGACTCCGCGTGCGCGATCGGCTGCGAACTGGCGCTGGAATTCGGCGAAGCGGCCGGCGTCCAGTGCGTCGCGCACCTCCTGCATCAGGTTCAGGTAGTAATGCAGGTTGTGGATGGTGGTCAGCATGGGGCCGAGCATCTCGCCGCAGCGGTCGAGGTGGTGCAGGTAGGCGCGGCTGAAGTTGCGGCAGGTGTAGCAGGTGCAGGTCTCGTCGATCGGGCGCTCGTCGGCCTTGTTGCGGCTGTTGCGCAGGCGCAGGTCGCCGAAACGGGTGAACAGGTGGCCGTTGCGTGCGTTGCGGGTGGGCATGACGCAGTCGAACATGTCCACGCCAGCGGCCACGCCAGCCACCAGGTCTTCCGGGGTGCCCACGCCCATCAGGTAGCGGGGCTTGTTGGCCGGCAGCTTCGGGCTGATGTGGTTCATCACCCGCATCATTTCGTCCTTGGGCTCGCCCACGCTCACGCCGCCGATGGCGTAGCCCGGCAGGTTCATGTCGGCCAGCGAGGCCAGCGACTCTTCGCGCAGGTGCTCGAACATGCCGCCCTGCACGATGCCGAACAGCGCGTTGGGGTTCTCAAGCTTGTCGAACTCGGTCTGGCAGCGCTTGGCCCAGCGCAGGCTCAGCTCCATCGAGGCGCGGGCTTCCTTTTCGGTGGTGATGTGGCCCAGCGACTTGTCACCCTTCCAGTACGGCGTGCACTCGTCGAACTGCATGACGATGTCCGAGTTCAGGATGGTCTGGATCTGCATGCTGATCTCGGGCGTGAGGAACAGCTTGTCGCCATTGACGGGTGACGCAAAGCGCACGCCTTCTTCGCTGATCTTGCGCATGTCGCCCAGAGACCAGACCTGGAAACCGCCCGAGTCGGTGAGGATGGGCTTGTTCCAGGCCTCGAACTGATGCAGGCCACCGAACTGTTTCATGATGTCCAGCCCCGGGCGCATCCACAGGTGGAAGGTGTTGCCCAGGATGATCTGCGCGCCCATGTCGTGCAGCGACTGAGGCATCACGCCCTTGACGGTGCCGTAGGTGCCCACGGGCATGAAGATGGGGGTCTGCACCACGCCGTGGTTGAGCGTGAGGGTCCCTCGGCGCGCGTGGCCTTCGGTCTTGAGGAGGTCGAATTGCAGCATGGAAAGGTCTCCTGGACTCAGGCAGCGACGTGGGCTGAAAGGTGGGGGCGCTGGATCAGCATGGCGTCGCCGTAGCTGAAGAAGCGGTAGCGTTGTTCGATGGCGTGGGCGTAGAGCGACTTGATGTGCTCGTAGCCGGCCAGGGCGCTGACCAGCATCATCAGCGTGCTCTTGGGCAGGTGGAAGTTGGTGACCAGCACGTCCACCACCTTGAAGTCGAAGCCCGGGGTGATGAAGATGTCGGTGTCGCGGCTGCCGACCTGCACGATCTCGTCGCGCGAGGCGTGCAGCGCCGCTGACTCGAGCGCGCGCAGCGTGGTCGTGCCGACCGAGACGATGCGCCCACCGGCCGCGCGCGTGGCGCGGATGGCGTCTGCCGTGGCCTGCGAGACCTCGAACCACTCGCTGTGCATCTTGTGCTCGGCCAGGTTCTCGGTGCGCACGGGCTGGAAGGTGCCGGCGCCCACGTGCAGGGTCACTTCGGCGGTGGCGATGCCCCGCGCAGCCAGCGCGGCCAGCACGCCTTCGTCGAAGTGCAGGGCGGCGGTGGGCGCGGCCACGGCGCCAGGTTCCTTGGCGAACACCGTCTGATAGCGGCGCACGTCGTCTTCTTCGTCGGCGTGGGTGATGTACGGCGGCAGGGGTACAT
>NZ_DCXA01000062.1:800-4165 GCF_002328915.1 Aquabacterium sp. UBA2148 | reverse complement strand
CCCGCCTCCCCCCTGCCCCGCCCCCGAAAACACCACCGTCATGCACGGTGGCGGGGACCACTTTTGCCCGCCACCCCCACGCAACAGGAGCCCAACATGCCAGCTCAACATCAGACAGACGGATTCATTCACCGGTTCATCGGCTTCGCCAAGAGCCACCCGCAGGCCACGGCCATCGACGCGCTGGACGAAGGTCGCTCGTGCACCTACGCCGAGTTGCACGAGATGGCAACCCAGCGCTGCGGAACCTTGCATGCCTTGAGCCAATCCTGCGGAACGCGCGTTCTGCTGTGCATGCCTTCGGGGATCGAGCTGGTCGCCAACTACCTGGCCATCGTCGGCGCAGGCCTGGTGCCCGTGCTGATCAACGACAAGCTCACCGCAGCGGAATTGCGGGAACTGGCGCTGGCCAGCACGCCGTCGATGGTGGTCACCACGACGGCACTGGCGGTGCGCCATCAGGGCACCTGGTCCATGTTGGGCGAACTCTCGGCGCTCATCACGGTGGACGAAGGCCCCTGTGTGCCGCTGCCGCCCAACGTCAGGCACATTGCGCTGCCCTCGCAAACCCCTGAGGCCCGGCCATTGCGCTTGCCGCAGGCCGACGACGTGGTGACCATCCAGTTCACCTACAAGGGCCTGGGCGAACCGCTGGGTGTGGCGCACCGCTACGGCGCGCTGAGCCTGTCGGCAGCAGGCCTGCTGAAGTCGATGCGCCCGATGGGCGTGGGAACGGTTCACCTGGTCGGCCTGCCGCTGTACGCGGTCTACGGCCTGGTGGTGCTGATGGTGATGCCGTTGAGCATCGGCTCCACGATGCTGATCACCTCGACGCTGTCCAGGCGAGACATCGCCGAGGTGCTGTCACAACACCAGGTTGCCTTTGCCTGCCTCGTGCCCGAGCTGGTTCGCATGCTCAACCACCAGCTCTCTGAAAGAGCGGCCCGAGGAGACGCAACACCCCCCCTGCACCCAGACCTGATGCTGTACTCGGGCGGCAGCCGCCTGGCGCCCGACGCGGCGCGAGAGCTGTCGCAACGCCTGCCTGCTCACCAGGTGCTCCAGGGCTACGGCATGACCGAGTGCCTGCCTGTGATCGTGCAGAGCTATGTCGGCGCCTGCAAGCCAGACACCCTGGGTCGGGCCATCCCTGGCGTGCAACTGCGCGTGGTCGATGGCGAAGGACAGGACGTGCCCGACGGCACGCTGGGAGAGCTCTGGATCGGCGGCCCAACCGTCTGCTCGGGCTACTTGAACAACGCCGAAGCAGACAGGCAGTTTTTCTGCGAAGGGTGGCTCAAGTCTGGAGACCTGGTTGTGCGAGACGAGGCTGGCCACGTGCACTTCATCGGCATGCGTTTGCGCATCACCAAAGTGCGCAGCCAGATGGTCGACCTCGCAGAGGTCGAACAAGCCGCACGCGAATGGCCCAACGTGCGCGCTGCACGGGCGCACGCGGAACGCGACGCGCTGGGTCAGACCAGCCTGTCGCTGAGCGTGGTGTGCGATGCCATCGACCAGGAAGCACTGCTCAAGCACCTCGGAGAGCGCCTGTCGGCGCACAAGCTGCCGCGCAACATCGTCGTGGTCACCGAGGCCCTGGCCACCGCAGCATGAGCAAACCAATGCCCCCATCTGCCATGAACGACCGCCCGGGCCTGGCCGTGTTCGATTTCGACGGGACGCTCTCCGATCGGCACACCTTCTGGCGCTACCTGAGGTTCATCGCCACGCCGCCGGTGTTCTGGACCAAGGTGCTGTGCTTCCTTTTGCCCGAGATCCTGGGCGTGTTGCTGGGGCGGCGCAAGCTCATGGATGCGCGCGCGGGGTTCATCGGCTTGTTCCTGTCAGGCATGTCGAACGACGTTGAAGCAGGCCATGCGCAGCGCTTCATACAAGGCCCGCTTCGCAACTGGATCCGGCCTCAGGCCCTGCGACGCCTGGCCTGGCATCAAGCCCAAGGTCACCTCACGGTGCTGGTGAGCAACGCGCCCGAGAACTACCTGGTGGACTGGGGCAAGTCAGTCGGCTTCGACCACGTTTGCGGCACCCGCTTGCGCACGGAGAAAGGCCACCTCACAGGCGAAGTGGACGGCGACAACTGCGTCAACGCCGAAAAGGTGCGCCGACTCACCCAGACCGTCGGTCGACTCGACCAGTGGTTCATCTATGCCTACGGCGACAGCGACGGCGACACCGAGCTGCTGGCTGCTGCCGACCGCCCCTTTTATCGCAACTGGTACTGACCCATGCAAGCGCATCGTTCACCCCAATCCAACGGCGTTGTGCTCATCGCCGGAGCCGGCCCGATCGGCATGACGCTGGCGTTGCAGCTGCAACGCTTTGGCATCCCCTACCGGATCATCGAACGCAACGCCGGGCCATCGACCGAGACCAAGGCGCTGGCCCTGCACTCGCGCACGCTGGACATCTTCTGCGACCTCGGCATCGCGAAGGACGCGGTCGAGACGGGTCACGCGATCAAGTACTTCCGTGTGCAGTCACGCGGCAAAACCATCTTGCGCTACGACTTCACGCTGCTCGATGCGGCGCACCCGCTGTTGCTGAGCCTGCCCCAGCCCCAGACCGAGCGCTTGCTGATGAATCGTTTGAGCGAGCTGGGCGGGCGCATCGAGTGGCAGACAGAGCTGCTGGACATGCGCGACGAGGGCACGCACGTCATGGCGACACTGAAGAAGCCCTCGGGAGAGCGGGAGTCGATCAAGGTGTCGTGGCTGATCGGCTCCGATGGCGCGCGCAGCACGGTCCGCAAACAACTTGGCCTGAGCTTCGATGGCGAGCACTACATGCGGCACTTCATGCTGGCCGACATGGACATCCGCTGGAACGGCTGGCACGACGAGGGCGTGTTTTTCCTGGGGGAGCGCGAAGGCTACGTCGCCGTGGCGCCACTGGACGACCAGGGTCGCTACCGTCTGTTCGTGGAGATCCCTCGTGAGCTGCCGCCTGAAGGCCAGCGCATGCCCTTGACCGTGGAGAGCTTCCAACAGCTGTGCGACGGCCGAGGTCAGTTGATGAAGCTGTCCAACCCGTCGTCGGAAACCATGGCGGCGTTCCAGCATCGGCGCACAAACACCCAGCGGGTCGGCCGCGTGTTCCTGGTCGGTGATGCCACCCACATCGGCAGCCCGATCGGCGGACAGTGGATGAACCTGGGCATCTCGGAAGCTTACAACCTGGCCTGGAAAATCGCCCACGTTCACGCGGGCAGCCTGCCCGAGCGGGTGCTCGACACCTATGACAGCGAGCGGCACCCGATTGCGCTCGAGGCCGAGAAGACCGCTCACACGCTCACCCGGCTGTTGACCCTGAGGTCGCGGTGGCTGGTCGGCCTGCGTGACACC
>NZ_DCXA01000062.1:0-736 GCF_002328915.1 Aquabacterium sp. UBA2148 | reverse complement strand
CCCTGCGTGACACCTTGCTGCCGCTGATCAGCTCCTTGCCATCGGTGCAGGCCCGCCTGCCATGGATGATTTCAGGGCACCGCTATCACATCCGCAAAGCAGGCAGCGTCCAGCACATGCTGAGCCGACGCGACCGGCGCCCCAGCACCCGACGCCCCCGAGTGAAGTCGGCGTTCCCGCCCCCCAGAGCAGGTGAACTGCTGCCGGATGTGCCGCTCTGGACACCGCAGGGCGAGCGCCCCCGGCGGCTGCTGGAGCTGGTGCGAAGCGAGTTCATGGTGCTGCTGTTCACAGGCGCCGACGATCAAGGCGAACAGACGGCGCAACATGCCCAGCTGGCGCAAGACCTGCGAAGCACCTACCCCGCCTTGAACACCTGGCTGGTCCTTGACGCGCTCGCTCCGCTGAACGGCCCTGTGGCCTCCATCCCCGACCCGACCTGGCAACTGCACGACCGGCTGGCGATGCCTGCGGGCGGCATCGCGCTGGTCAGGCCCGACGGCTACATCGCCTTCATGGGCAAGCGCCCGCAAGACCTGATGCATTTCATCGAAATGAACCTGGGCTTGATGCCTGGCCACGTGGGCGTGAGCCCTCAAGACCTGCCATCCCACGTGCTGGCGGCGGAGGTCGCATGACGCCGCCACGTCACGCCTTCTGCTGGCACCTGGATGCCGCCACCAGCCATCAGGGTCTGATCGATCGCTTGGCCAGCCCGATGCCGGCTCGCGCCGAC
>NZ_DCXA01000060.1:0-7294 GCF_002328915.1 Aquabacterium sp. UBA2148 | reverse complement strand
GAGCCCCGCTACATCGGCTCGCGCCCGCTGTATGGGTTCCCGCTGGCCGTGGTCGTGGCCTTGAGCGAAGGCGAACGACTCCAGGATGTGCGCGCCGAGGCCGATGCGCGCAACGTGCGCAGCGTGGGCATCACCGTGGTGGTGCTCGGGCTGGCCCTGGCGCTGAGCGTGCTCACGCGCAAGGTCCAGGTCTTGCGGGAGCGGGAGCAAGCCGAACGCGCCGAGAACGCTCGGCGCATCGAACACATGGCTTACCACGACAGCCTGACGTCCTTGCCCAACCGTGCGCACTTCGGTCGCCGGCTGGCCGAGATGTCTGCGGCATGGCGTGAGAAGGGAGAGCCTTTCGCGCTGATGCTGCTGGACCTGGACGGCTTCAAGAAGGTCAACGATGTGCTGGGTCACCAGGCGGGTGACCTGCTGCTGACGCAGGTGGCGCAGCGCTTGAGCCGTGCCGTCCGCCAGGGAGACTTTGTCGCGCGCCTGGGTGGTGACGAGTTCGTGGTGCTGGCCCAACTCGGGCAGGCCAGCGACGACGTCGATCTGCTGGCCCACCGCCTGGTCGCGGCGATCGGGCAGCCCTATGAGCTCGATGGCTCGCCTGCGGCCGTGACCGCCAGCATCGGCGTGGCCTTGTGCCCTCAAGATGGGCAGACCGATGCCGCGCTCACCCAGCGGGCCGACGAAGCCATGTACCTGGCCAAGCAGCGGGGCAAGAACGGGGTGGTGCATGCCTCGCGACGCCAACAGGTGACTGATCCATTCGCGGCCATTTATTCGCAGCACTGACGAGTCGGGCCCGGACTCGTTGAGTGCATCACGCTTTCGTGTCAGGCTGCCCACCTTTGTGGTCGGCCCGACATGCACCCCCAACTCGATCAGCTTTGGTACACCCTGCGCAAGGACGCCTGGTTTGGTGGCCTGCCGCTTGCCATGCAGGCGGGGATGCTGGGCCTGTCGAGCACCAAGCGTTTGAAGAAAGGGCAGAGCCTGTTCTTTCGGGGTGACCCGGCCGATGGCGTCTATGCCTTGATCGAAGGGCGGTTGGATGCGCTGACGGGCAGCGAACACGGCGACGAGGCCGTGCAGTTGCAGATGGAGCCGGTGTTCTGGTTTGGCGAAATCGGCCTTTACGACAAGTTGCCTCGAACGCACCACGTGCGCGCTGCCGAGCCTTCGCTGGTGATGTGGCTGGACAACCCCCGCTTGCGCCAATTGTTGAATTCGCAACCCGAGTTCTGGTTTCACTTCGGTCTGTTGCTGACGCAGAAGTTGAGGCTGGCGATGTTCATGCTCGACGGGCGCATGCTGGCGTCCAACGACCTGCGTGTGGCCCGGCTGCTGCTGATGGCGCAGCACTACGCGCCAGGACAGGGCAAGGTGCGCAGGCGCCTGCTCGTGCAGCAAAAGGAGTTGGCCGAGGTGCTGGGCATGTCGCGGCAGACCGTCAACAGCGTGCTGCAGCGGCTCAAGGCCGCAGGCCTGATCGAGTTGGCCTACAGCCAGGTCGAGATCGTTGACCTGCCAGCCTTGCAGGAAAAGGTGCAGTTCGACAACTGGCTGCCCATGGCGTCGCGCTGAACTCGCCTCGATGTCGCGTTGAAGTCGCGTTGGGGGATGCCCGTGTCAGGGACATCCCCGCATGTGTCAAAGCTTTGACAGCGTGGGTGCCCCGCACTTCCTAGCATGCGTGCTGCTTTGAAGCCCCCATCAAAAAACCGAGGAGAGCCCATGCGCACGCACACCTTGTTGACGCCGATCCCGGCCACCATCGCGGCCCTTGCGATGGCCTGGTGCGCGGCTTGGCCCGCACACGCCACCGAAGACCCCACCCCCGACCTGCACGCAGCTGTGCCACCCGCCACATGCGGCCCGGGCTCGCAGCCCGAGACCGGTCTGCAAGGTCAGGTGCCATCGCAGGATCGGCGCAGTGGCCGCAGTCAGCAGGGGTACTCGTGCAACCTGGAGCGAGTGGGGCAGTACCAGGGCGAAGGTGCCACGTGGGTCAGCGCGGTGGCCGGACACTGCGCCTACATGCCGACCTCCGGCCTGGCCAACAAGCAGAAAAAATCGCCAGGCGTGCAGGTCATCGACGTCTCGCGCACCGACCGGCCGAACCTGGTCACCGCCCTGGACACGCGGGCCTTCCGCGCCGGCACCTGGGAGTCGCTCAAGGCCAGCCCATCGGGCAAGATGCTGGCAGGCGTCGGCGTGGGCTTGCTGATCGGCGCGGGCAAGTTCGACCTGTACGACGTGTCCGACTGCGCCAACCCCCAACTGCTCAACAAGTCGTCGCTCACCGGTGACTCCTTGCCGTCGACCAACTTCGCTCACGAGGGGGAGTGGTCGCCCGACGGCAAGACCTATTGGTCATCGGGCCTGGTGGCCGGTGCCCTGACCGCCATCGATGTGAGCAACCCTGCCAAGCCCAAGACGCTGTACTTCGGCGGCTCGTCCATGCTGGTCAACCACGGCATGGCTTTCAACGCCGATGGCACGCGCATGTACCTGGCGAGCATCTTCCCCGCCGGTGTCGGCATCTACGACGTCAGCGACATCCAGCACCGCCGCACCAAGCGCAACGTGCGCCAGATTGCCAAGCTGACGTGGCAAGACGGCAGCATCTCGCAAAAGCCCCTGTGGGTGACGATCAAGGGGCGGCCTTACCTGTTCGTCATCGACGAGGCCGGGGCAGACGGCATGGCCGGGGGCATCCACGTCATCGACATCGCCGACGAGGCCAACCCTAAGCTCGTCTCGCACATCCGGCTGGCGATCCAGCTCCAGGCGAATGCGGCGGTGGCGAAAGAAGACGGCGCCAACAACGGGCTGTTTTCTTACGACGCGCACTACTGCTCGGTCGATCGGGTGGTGGAGCCGACCGCCATGGCCTGCGGTTACTTCCAAGCGGGCATTCGCGTGTTCGACATCCGTGACCCGCGCCAGGTGCGCGAGGTCGCCTACTTCAACCCGCCCGCCCAGGTGGGCAAGCAGGCTTTGCTGCGCGGCTCGGAACACGCCTTGCTGCCTCGTTCGTTCAAGTCGATCACCGACCTGGTCGTCAACCCGCTGGGGGCGCTGAGCGCGTCGCCCGAAAGCCAGCGTGCCGATCTGACGGCCGATTGGTGCTCGTCGCCGCCGAAGTTCGTCAACAACGAGCTGTGGACGACCTGCACGGACAATGGCTTCATGGTCTTGAGGTTCACCAACGGTGCCTACCCGTTCAAGCCTTGAGGTGCGCTCGCGCGCCGGTGGTGGGTGGATGGGCTGGGTGATGTTGGTGGTGGCTGTTTGGGTGGCCATGAGCTGGCTGGCCTGGGTGCGTCAGGCCATGGGCTGGGGGCAATCGAGCCCCGCTGCGGTGCAAGCCGGTCATGCCGATCTGCACGGGTCGAACGACGCGAGGCCAGGGCGGCGCAGCGCCGTGGACACCGGCTTCGCACAGGACATGTCGCTGCACCACGAGCAGGCGCTGACCATGGCGAGGCTGGCCTTGTCGCGTGGCTCGCCCCGCGTGCAGGCGCTGGCGCAGGGCATCGTCAACCAGCAGCTCAGGGAGCTGGGCGTCATGCAAGGTTGGCTGATGCTGTGGGACGCCCCACTGATGGCAGGGCGCGACGACATGGCCTGGATGCGCGATGCTTACGCGCGCTCCCCACAGCGCGAGCCGGAGTACGACCGATTCATCGAGGGTTGCATCCGTGGCGATGGCATGCCTGGCTTGGCCACGCCCGCTCAACTGGAGGCCCTGGCCGATGTCCGCAACGAGGCGGCTTTCGACCACGCCTTCCTGGCGCTGATGGTGCGGCATCACCAGGGCGCCGTCGTCATGGCCCGATTTGCGTCCGAGCACGCTGGGTTGACCGCGGTGCGCGACTTTGCCCGCAGTGTGGCCGCCGAGCAGCAGCAGGAGGTGGGGCAGATGACGGTGTGGTGGCGGCAGGGAGACTCCCGTCGCTGACCGGGGTGAAAGCTGTCGGTTGGCCTCAGATCTGCACCCGCGTGCCCAGCTCCACCACAGCGTTGTCCGGCAGCCTGAAGAAGTCGACCACCCCACCCGCGTTGCGGCTCATGGCAGCGAACAAGGTCTCGCGCCAGTTGGCCATGCCGGCCCCTGGCGTGGGCACCACGCTCTCGCGGCTGAGGAAGAAGGTGGTCTCGAAGGTCGGGATCTTCAGCCCGTGAGATTCGGCCAGCGTCAGCGCCTGGGGCACGTCGGGCGTGTTCATGAAGCCGTAGTGCAGCGTCACCTGCCAGAAGCTGCGCGACAGCGGCTGCACCTCGATGCGCTCGCTCATGGGCACCCAGGGCACGTCGTGAAAGCGCACGGTGAGCACGACGTTGCGTTCATGCAGAACCTGGTTGTGCTTGAGGTTGTGCAGCAGGGCCTGGGGCACGGTGGACGGGTCGGCCACGGGGTAGACGGCGGTGCGGGTGCTGCGGTTCACGCTGCGCGGGTCCAGGGTGTCGATGAAGGGCTGCAGCGCCAGGCCATCGCGGTGGATGCTCTCGAGCAGCAGCTGGCGGCCGCGTGCCCAGGTGCTCATGCCCACGAACAACATGCCACCGAGTGCCAGGGGGAACCAGCCGCCGTCGAAAAACTTCACCGCGCAGCCGGCCACCAGCAGCGCATCCACCGACAGGAAGAAGGCGGTGGCGCCGATGGCCACGGGCAGGGGCAGCTTCCAGGCATTGCGCACCACGAAGTAGGTCAACACCGTGGTGATCATCATCGTCAGCGTGACGGCGATGCCGTAGGCCGAGGCCAGCGCCGAGGAGGTCTCGAAATGCAGCACGGCGGCGATGACGGCCAGCAGCAGCGCCCAGTTGACCGCCGGGATGTAGATCTGTCCCACCTCGCGCGCCGAGGTGTAGCGGATGGCCATGCGTGGCAAAAAGCCGAGCTGGATGGCTTGTTTGGTCATCGAGTAGGCGCCCGAGATCACGGCCTGCGAGGCGATGATGGCCGCCAGCGAGGCCAGCACCAGTGCCGGCACCAGCCACGAGTCGGGGAAGAGTCGATAGAAGGGGTTCTCGATGGCGCTTGGATCGCCCATCAGCAGCGCCCCCTGGCCCATGTAGTTCAGCGCCAGGCCGGGCAGCACCAGCGTCGTCCAGGCCAGTTGAATGGGCCGCTTGCCGAAGTGGCCCATGTCGGCGTAGAGCGCCTCGGCGCCGGTCAGCGCCAGCACGATGGCGCCCAGCGTGGCCAGCAACTGCCAACCCCGGTCGGTGACGAAGGCCCAGGCGTGCAGCGGGTTGAGCGCGGCCAAAATGGCCGGCTGCTGCGAGATGTGCCAAAGGCCCACGGCCCCGAGCGTGACGAACCACAACACGATCACGGGCCCGAAGAAGCGGCCCACGAAGCCAGTGCCGAAGCGCTGCACCATGAACAGCCCGATGAGGATGAGCACGGACGCGGGCAGCACCAGGCTCTCCAGCCCGGGGGCGATGACCTGCAGGCCTTCCATGGCGCCCAGCACCGAGATCGCCGGCGTGATGACGCTGTCACCATAGAACAGCGTGGCACCGAAGACGCCCAACAGGAGCAAGGCCTGCCGCAAGCGTGGGCGGTCCTTCACGGCCGCAGCTGCCAGCGCCGTGAGCGCCAGGCCGCCACCTTCGCCGTGGTTGTCGGCGCGCAGGATCAGGATCACGTATTTGAGCGTGACGACCAGCATCAGCGCCCAGAAGATGGTGGAGATGGCGCCGATCAGGTGGAGGTGGTCGAGCGGCACGCCGGTGTGCGGCGCGAAAACCTCTTTGACGGTGTAGAGCGGGCTGGTGCCGATGTCCCCGTAGACGACGCCGATGGCGCCCAGGGTGAGGGCGGCGAGGCCTTGCTTGTTGGGGCCGTCGTGGGCCGACTGGGTCGCGGGGTCGTTGGGGGTCATGGGGGGCCATGCTGAAGTCATGCTGGCACCCAGTCTGCGCAAGACCGCGTCAGGAAAGCATAAGGATGCGCGGATCGGGGCTCAATCGGCCAGCCGATAGCCCACGCCGGTCTCTGTCAGCAGCAACTGCGGCTCGGCCGGGTCGGCTTCCAGCTTGGCGCGCAACTGGCCCATGTACAGGCGCAGGTAGTGGGTGTCGGCGGTGTGCTCGGGGCCCCACACATCGGACAGCAACTGTCGATGGGTGACGACCTGACCGGTGCTGCGCACCAGCCTGGCGAGCAGCTTGAACTCGTTGGGCGTCAGGTGCACGGGGGCTCCTTCGCGCAACACGGTGCGGCGGGTCAGGTCCACGTCGATGCCTCGGCTGCTGTAGCGGGTGATGGCGGCCCGGATCGTCTGCCCCCGGTGCCGCAGGGCCACGCGCATGCGTGCCAGCAACTCGCCAGCGGCAAAGGGCTTGACGAGGTAGTCGTCGGCGCCCTCGTCGAGCAGGGCGATCTTCTGGCCGTCGTCGTGCCGCGCCGAGATCACCAGCACGGGGCAGCTGCCATGTGCGCGCACCTCTGACAGCAGGGTGCGGCCTTCGCCGTCTGGCAGGCCCAGGTCCAGCACGATCAGGTCGAAGGGGGTGGGGCGCGGTGCGTGCCGCAGTTGCGCCCGTGCATCGGCCAGGCTGGCGGCCACCGCCACCTCGTGGCCCTCGACCTGCATGACCTCGCGCAAGGTGGTGCGCAGTTCCTTGTCGTCTTCCACCAGCAGCACGCGCACGCTCATGCCGAGGCCTCCTCGTCGTCGATGCGCGGGGTGGTCGTCAGCGGAAAGCACACCTCGGCGTGGCAGCCGCCCTGGCGGCGTTCGCGCAGGATGAAGGTGGCGCCATGGGCCTGGGCGATCGCCTGGCACAGCGCCAGCCCCAGCCCGGCGCCCCGCGAGCCGGAGCGCCGACCGGCTTCGCCGCGCTCGAAGGCCTGGCTCAGGCGCTGGCGCTCTGGCGCCGGGATGCCCGGTCCGTGGTCGCGCACGGCCAGGCACAGGCGCTGTCCGTGCAGCCGCCCCTTGACCTCGATGGCCTGCTCGGTCGGGGCGTATTTCAGGGCGTTGTCGATGAGGTTCTCCAGCAGTTGCACCATCAGCACGGCGTCGCAATGCAGCAGGGGCAGGCCGGGCGCGATGCGGGCTTGCACGCGGCGGCCCGGGTCGCGGGCACGCACGCGCCGCAACACCGCGCCCACGATTTCTTCGAGGGACTCCCAGTCGCGTTGCAGCGATGCGGGGCCTGCGTCGAGCCGCGCCAGTTGCAGCGCGTTGTCGGTGAGCCGGCTCAGTTGCGTGGCTTCGTCGGCGATGGTGTCGGCCAGCCGCTGCCTTTGTTCGGGCGACAGGCGCTCGCCCTGCTG
>NZ_DCXA01000061.1:3051-3975 GCF_002328915.1 Aquabacterium sp. UBA2148 | reverse complement strand
GGGGGGGGGGGGGCTCAGTCGGGGCTGCGCACCTGGCCGCCACCGTCGAAGCCCTCAGGGGATGCAGGAGGCTGACCTCGGCGCTCACCCATGCCGGCCTGTGCGCCGGGCGGGATGCCTTGCCCGGGTGGCGGGGTTTGCGTGACGCCGCTGGGGGCCGGCAAGGTGCCCGTGGCAGCTGGGGGCAAGCCGGGCAGGTCGATGGTCAGGAAGTTTGCGCCGTCTTGCGGGCCGATGCGAGCGCTGCGCTGGCTGAGGTCCTGCAGCACCATCTCGCCATCGACCAAGCCGCCCACGCGGATGGCTTTGGGCGGCTTGCCGTCGATGGACAGCAGGGCCACGCCGGCGCTTTGACCCGGGGCGGGCGCCATCACACCGATGACCTTGATGCGGCTGGCCAGGGCCGAAGCGGCGCTGGGGTTGACCTGCGGGCCTTCGGTGCGCACCGGGCCGGTCAGCAGGCGCTGGATGTCGCCGCGCACACCGGTCTCCAGCGTCACGGCCGCAGCGTTGTGGGGGACGCCAACGGGCGGCGCGAGCCAGCGCAGGCCCCAATAGGCGAGGCTGGCGGCGACGGCGGCCCAGATCAGGAGTGCAGCGATGCGTGATGCCATGGTGGGCGCATTATGATGGCTGAGGCGGGCATCGTGCACCGTGAACAGGTGGTCCTTCCTCGGGTTGTTCCCGCATCAAGGGTGCCAAAGCCTCGGGCATGCTGGCGCCCTTGGTCGAAGCCGCGCCCGTCGTGACGCGAGGCCACCCCTGACCCTTGAAGACAAAACCGGAAGACGAAGATGTTTGAGCGCACCTCACGACCCCTTGACCGCACGCCCGGCGCCCTTGGCTGGGCTCGCTCGGTCGCCCGCACCGCTCAGCGCGGCTTCACCCTGATCGAGCTGATGGTGGTGCTGGTCATCATCGGCC
>NZ_DCXA01000061.1:0-2997 GCF_002328915.1 Aquabacterium sp. UBA2148 | reverse complement strand
TGGTGGTGCTGGTCATCATCGGCCTGCTGGCCGCCCTGATCGTGCCCAACGTGCTCGACCGCGCCGACGACGCCCGCGTGACCGCGGCCCGCACCGACATCAGCAACCTGATGCAGTCGCTCAAGCTTTACAAGCTCGACAACCAACGTTTCCCCACGGGTGAGCAAGGCCTGCAGGCCCTGGTGGCCAAGCCCACGGGTGGCGGCCCGATCCCCAACAACTGGAAGCCCTACCTCGAGAAGCTGCCCAGCGACCCTTGGGGCAACCCGTACCAGTACGTCAACCCCGGCGTGAAGGGGCAGGTCGATGTGTTCAGCTTCGGTGCCGATGGTCAAAGCGGTGGCGAAGGCCGGGATGCCGACATCGGTTCCTGGCAGTGATTCGCCGTCAGCAGGCTTGACGGCCCTCCCGACAGGCCGCTGGGCGAGGCGCGCGCGCCGCTCGGTGTCGCGCGGCTTCACCCTGCTTGAGCTGATGGTGGTGGTGGCCATGATCGCCATCACCGTGTCCATCGTGAGCTTTGCCGTGCCCGACCCCTCCAGCACCCGACTCGAGCGCGAAGCCGCGCGCCTGGTCGCCATCCTGGAGTCTGCCCGCATGCAGGCTCGCTCGGGTGCGCTCACCGTGTTGTGGGTGCCGCAGACCAAGGGCGACGAGGCCGACTACCAGTTCATTGGTCTGCCGCCGGTGCTGATGCCGCCTTTGCGCTGGCTGACCCCCGAGGTGCGCGCCGAGGTTGTGGGCGGGCGCAGCATCGTGCTCGGGCCCGAGCCCGTCATCGGCGCGCAAAGCCTGGTGCTGCGGCTCGAAGACCGCCAGCTCGTCATCGGCACCGATGGCCTGGGCGCCTTCCAGGTCATCCAGCCAACCGGCGAAGAGGCAGCCGAAGCACAGCAGGCGGTGATGCGATGAACCGCTGGCGTGGCATGACCCTCATCGAGGTCCTGGTGGCACTGGCCATCGTGGCCGTCACCCTGACCGCGGGCATCAAGGCGGCGGGCGGGCTGACGCTCAACGCCCAGCGCATGGCCGACCTCACCCGCGCCCAGTGGTGCGCCGAGAACCAGCTCACCAGCCTGCGCCTGAGCCGCACCTACCCCCCCGTGGGCGACAGCGATTTCACCTGCAACCAGCTGGGGCGGCAGTTGCCCGGCCGCATGGTGGTCCGCCCCACGCCGAACATCAACTTCCGTCGGGTCGACGCCGAGGTCCGTGACGAGGCGGACCAGCCCATCGTCAAGCTCTCGACCGTGGTTTCACGGTTCTGACCGGTGGACGATGCCATGAGCCCCATGTCCACACGCCGCCTTCCGATGCCAACCGCTGCCCGCGCTGGCTTGCGTCAGGCTGCCGGCTTCACCCTCATCGAGGTGATGGTGTCCTTGTTCATCCTGGCCGTGCTGGCGGGGGCCGCCTGGAAGGGCGTTGACGCCATCAGCACCGCTCGCCAGGTGGCCGATGACAACCTGCAGAACACCCTGCGCCTGCAGTCGGTCATGACCCAGCTGGACGCGGACATGGCCCAGGTCTGCGACACCCAGGTGGTCAAAGGCTTTCAGTTCGACGGCGCCAACCTGCGCCTGACCCGCCGCGCATCAGGGGGCGTTCAGGTGGTGGTGTGGAGCCTGCGCGAGCGCAAGCTGCTGCGCTGGACGAGCCCCGAGACCACGCGCGTCGGCGACCTGCAGGACCACTGGCGGCGGGCCTCGCAGCTTCAGGGGCGCGAGCCGGGCACGCTGGTGGCGCTCAACGGGGTTGACCAGTGGCAGGTTTACTGTTTCCGCAGCGGCTCGCTGAGCAACTGTCAGTCTTCGGGCAACGTGGTGTCCAGCTCGGGTTCACCCAACTCGGGTGAGGGTTCTGCGGCAGCTGCCGCCGCCAGCATCGTGCGCGAGCAGCTCCCGCAAGCCATCCGCTCTCAGCTCACCCTGGGCGATGGCGCGGGCGTGGCCGGCATGCTTTCACGCGACATCATCCTGTCGCCCCAGCCATGACACGTCGCACCTTGCCCACCCCCGCACCCCTCGCCGCCGAATTCCCGGCCAAGCAGCCTGGCGCCCCGGTGAGGTCGGGCGTGCGCCGAGCGCCTTCGCTGCGCCAGCGTGGTGCGGCCTTGCTCATGGCCATGGTCATCGTGACCCTGGTGGCCACCTTCGCGGCGTCGATGGTCTGGCAGCAATGGCGGGCCGTGCAGGTCGAAGGTGCGGAGCGCGTGCGCGCGCAGGCGACTTGGGTGCTGGTCGGCGCGCTCGACTGGGCCCGCCTGATCCTGCGCGAGGACGGCCGTAACGGTGGCGCAGACCATTTGGGCGAGCCCTGGGCCATCCCCTTGGCCGAAGCGCGCCTGTCCACCTTCCTGGCGGTGGATGGCGACAACACGGCGGTCGATGCCGACTCGCCCGAGGCCTTCCTCTCCGGTCGGGTCGATGACGCGGCCGCTCGTTACAACCTGCGCAATCTGATCAATTCTGAGGGCGACCTGGTGCCCGAGGAGCTGGTGGTGCTCAAGCGCCTGGTCGAGAACGCAGGGCAGTCGCCCGCGCTGGCCGATGGCCTGGCGCAGTCGATGAGGCAGGCCACCCTGGCGATCATGGCCATGCAGTCCGAAGACCCGCAAGTCATGTCCAAACTGGGCGGGCAAGACGGCATGCGCAAGGCGCCGATCATGCCCTTGTCGGCCGACCAGCTGATGTGGCTGGGCCTGGATGCCGGCACCCTGGAGCGACTGCGCCCCTACCTGACCATCCTGCCCGAGGCGACCCAGGTCAATGTGAACACCGCGCCCAAGGAGGTCATCGCCGCCGTCATCGACGGGGTGGATCTGGCGCGCGCCGCCCGCATCGTGCAGACTCGCCAGCGCAACCCGCTCAAAACGACCGAGGAGCTGCGCGCCGTGCTGGGGGCGGGCAACTGGAATTTCAGCCGCATCTCGGTCAAGAGCGATTACTTCGAGATCCGCGGGCGCCTGCGGCTCGATGACAACGTCATCGAGCAGCG
>NZ_DCXA01000065.1:0-4176 GCF_002328915.1 Aquabacterium sp. UBA2148 | reverse complement strand
CCCCGCCGCATCCGCAGGATCTGCAACTCTTTCAAAGCACCTTTGGCGGCACCGTTCGCTTCAACCAGGCCAGCAACCAGCTGATCGCCCCGGCGAGCCACGCTGTGCTGCCCCTGCAGGACGCGAGCGCCGAGGTGCATGCCCGGCTGCTGGCCGTGGCCGAAGAACGCCTGGCGCAAATGGCCTGCGCCCCCGACACCTGGTTGGGCATGGTCGAGCACACCATCCGACGCGCCCTGGAGAACTCGCGCCCGAGCCTGACCCAGGTGGCCGCGTCATTGGGCGTGGCCCCTCGCACGCTGCAGCATCGGCTGGACCAGGAGGGGCTTCAGTTCCGTCAATTGGTCGATCGGCTGCAGCAAGAGCGCGCCTTGCGCCTGCTCGGTCAAGCACAGCTGTCGGTGGCCGACGTGGCCCTCAAGCTCGGGTTCGCCAACCAAAGCGCCTTCAACCACGCCTTCAAGCGCTGGACAGGCGAGGCCCCGGGCGCCTGGCGCAACGCCCAGCGCACCGAGCGCCCATGAAAAAAGCCGAGGGCGGTGAACCCTCGGCTTTCGCGGCAGGCGCCAGGAATCAGGCCACGACCTGGGCCAGCTTGCCGCTGGCGTAGGCCGCAGCGATGTCCACCAGCGAGATCGCCTTGATCTTGCCAGCCTGGCCTTCGCAGCCGAACTCGATGTAACGCTGCTTGCACACGGCCTTGGCGGCTTCGCGGGCGGGCTTGAGCCACTCGCGGGCGTCGAACTTGTCCGGGTTCTCGAACATGAACTTGCGCACGGCACCGGTCATCGCCAGGCGGATATCGGTGTCGATGTTGATCTTGCGCACGCCGTGCTTGATGGCTTCTTGAATTTCTTCAACCGGCACGCCGTAGGTTTCCTTCATCTTGCCGCCGTACTGGTTGATGATGGCCAGCAGCTCGGCGGGCACGGAAGACGAGCCGCGCATCACCAGGTGGGTGTTGGGGATGCGCTGGTGGATTTCCTTGACGCGGCTGATGGCCAGGATGTCGCCCGTGGGCTTGCGCGAGAACTTGTAGGCGCCGTGGCTGGTGCCGATGGCGATCGCCAGGGCGTCCAATTGCGTGGCCTTGACGAACACGGCGGCTTCTTCGGGGTCGGTCAGCATCTGGCTGTGGTCCAGCTTGCCTTCGGCGCCGATGCCGTCTTCTTCGCCGGCTTCACCGGTTTCCAGGTTGCCCAGGCAGCCCAGCTCGCCTTCCACGGTCACACCGACCTTGTGGGCCATTTCCACGACCTTGCGGGTCACTTCGACGTTGTAGTCAAAGTCGGCCGGGGTCTTGCCGTCTTCCTTGAGCGAGCCGTCCATCATCACCGAGCCGAAGCCCAGGTCGATGGCGCCTTGGCAGATCTTGGGGCTGGTGCCGTGGTCCTGGTGCATGACCAGGGGGATGTGCGGGTAGGCTTCGACAGCAGCCTGGATCAGGTGCTTGATGAAGGATTCGCCGGCGTACTTGCGGGCGCCTGCGGAGGCTTGCAGGATCACGGGGGCGCCGACTTCATCGGCCGCTGCCATCACGGCCTGGACCTGCTCCAGGTTGTTGACGTTGAACGCCGGGATGCCGTAGTTGTGTTCGGCGGCGTGGTCCAGCAGCTGGCGCATGGAAACGAGTGGCATGGAAATCCCCAAATCGGACAGAAGGATGACGAAAAAGCCGCGTCGGCTGGGGTGCGCTCGTGGCGCCGCCAGCCGACCCGGCCCTGAAAACCGTCCGCGATTCTAACGAGGCTCGTCAGCCGGGCCCATCCCCGGTTTCAGGAGCGCCAGGTGGCCGGCGCCTTGACCTCGCACACCTTGAGCATGTTGGTGCCCCCCGGGTGACCCATGGGCTCGCCACAGGTGATGGCGTAGGTGTCGCCCGGGCGCAGCACGCCCTGTTCGACCAGGATGGCCTCGGCCTTGTCCAGGGCCTCGTCGCGGTCGGTGAAGCTGGGCACCAGCAGCGGGCGCACGTTGCGGTAAAGCGCCATCTTGCGCAGCGAGATCGGCTGGGCCGTCAACGCAAAGATGGGCACGTGGATCTTGTGGCGGCTCATCCACAGCGCGGTCGAGCCCGACTCGGTCAGCGCGATGATGGCCTTGCAGCCCAAATGGTGGGCGGTGAACAGCGCGCCCATGGCGATCGACTGGTCGATGCGCGCAAAGGTTTTGTTGCTGAAATCGGCATCCAGCGACACCTCTTCGGCCCATTCGGCTTCGGTGGCGATGTTGGCCATCTGTTCCACGGTTTCGACCGGGTACTTGCCGGCCGCCGTCTCGGCGCTGAGCATGACGGCGTCGGTGCCGTCGAGCACGGCGTTGGCCACGTCCGACACCTCGGCGCGCGTGGGCACCGGGTTGACGATCATCGACTCCATCATCTGCGTGGCGGTGATGACGACCTTGTCCATGTCCCGAGCCAGCCGGATCATGCGCTTTTGCAGTGCCGGCACGGCGGCGTTGCCCACCTCCACGGCCAGGTCACCCCGGGCCACCATGATGCCGTCCGAGGCCTTGAGGATGGTCTCCAGGTTGGGGATCGCTTCGGTGCGCTCGATCTTGGCGATCAGCGCCGGGCGGTGCTTCCAGGGCTCGCCGGCCACGTTGCACAGCTGGCGCGCCATTTCCATGTCGGTGGCGTTCTTGGGGAAGGACACGGCGATGTAGTCGCACTGAAAGCTCGCCGCCGTCTTGATGTCTTCCATGTCCTTGGCTGTCAACGCGGGCGCGGTCAGGCCGCCGCCCTGCTTGTTGATGCCCTTGTTGTTGGACAGCTCGCCGCCGAGTTTGACCTTGGTGTGCACCTCGTCGCCCTTGACCACTTCGACCGTCAGCACGATCAGGCCGTCGTTGAGCAAGAGCGTGTCGCCGGGTTTGACGTCGCGCGGCAGCTCCTTGTAGTCCAGGCCGACACCGCCGATGTCACCCGGTTCGGTGCGGCTGGCGTCCAGCACGAAGGGCTGACCGGGTTCCAGCATGACCTTGCCTTCGGCGAACTTGCCGACGCGGATCTTGGGGCCCTGCAGGTCGGCCATGATGGCCACCACCTTGCCCGCTCGGGCTGCCGCCTCGCGCACCAGCTGCGCGCGATCGATGTGGTCCTGCGCCTTGCCATGCGAGAAGTTCAGCCGCACCACGTCGACCCCGGCTTTCAGCATCGCATCCAGCACCTCGGGGGTGGAAGAGGCTGGGCCCAGGGTGGCGACGATCTTGGTGGCACGTGGCATGGTGAAGGGTTTCGAGAGTCAGGTTGACCACCAGTGTCACACCAAATCCCACAAGGTGAATCGCGGAAAAACCGCACGATCACCGACTGTGGCAATGCATCACGGACGCGTCACGAAAGCAGCATGAACCGGACATGAAGCGGGCATGAACGGGCCTGCATCACGCCCCGCACCACCGCGGCAGGCCTGGGTTCGGCAACCGGGCGTCAACCCGCTTACACTTTTTGGCATCCCGACGCCGAACTTGCACGCCACCCGGCATGAGCCCCCCCAAGCGCACCATCGTCTTCTCGCACGCCAACAGCTTCCCGGCCAGCACCTACCGAGTGCTGTTCGATGGCTGGCGAGCGGCGGGCTTCGAGGTGCGCGCCATCGACAAGCTCGGCCACGACCCGCGTCACCCGGTCACCACCGACTGGCCGCACC
The DNA here is from genome assembly GCF_002328915.1 of Aquabacterium sp. UBA2148. Lineage (NCBI taxonomy): Bacteria > Pseudomonadati > Pseudomonadota > Betaproteobacteria > Burkholderiales > Sphaerotilaceae > Aquabacterium > Aquabacterium sp. UBA2148. Next base: position 523 of record NZ_DCXA01000065.1, on the reverse strand, counting down.
TGGTCGAGCAGCTCAAGCAGTTCATCGAGCACGAGGTCAACGAGCCCGCCTACCTGGTCGGCCATTCACTGGGCGGCTACCTGAGCATGATGGTGGCCAACCGCCACCCGCACCTGGCGCGCGGCGTGGTCGTGCTCGACTCACCGCTGCTGCACGGCTGGAAGGCCACCGGCATCGCCCTGGCCAAGCAGACCCGCACCATGGGTCAGGTGATGCCCTCACGCATCTCGGCCCAGCGCACCCAGGAGTGGCCCAACCAGCGCGCCGTGCACGAGCACTTCTCCGCCAAGCGCAAGTTCGCAGCGTTCGATCCCGCCGTGTTGGCCGATTACCTGGCGCGCGGCACGGAAGGCCACGCCGACGGCCGCGCCCGCCTGCTGAGCTTTCGCCGCGAGGTCGAGACCGCCATCTACAACACCATGCCGCACGGCCTGCTGCAGGAATTCAAACGCCACCCCTTCCAGTGCCCGGTGGCCTTCATCGGCGGCACCCGCTCGCGTGAATCACGGCTGGTCGGCCTCTC
>NZ_DCXA01000328.1:9514-12337 GCF_002328915.1 Aquabacterium sp. UBA2148 | reverse complement strand
ACGGCGATCACCGCGACCCGAGCGGCTCTCGCGGTCTTCACGCCCCTCGGCGCCACCCTCGTCGGCACCCGAGGCGCCCACGGAAGCGTCGCTCACCACATCACCACGGGTCGAGACAACCGCAGAATCGGACATCCCCTCGGATGACAAAGTGTCGTGCCCCGAATCACCCGCTGGCGCCCCGGAAACCACGGCAACCTCCTCGACCGCCTTGCGGCGAGGGGCGCGTTTGCGCGCCGGAGCAGCCGGCTCCTGAGCCACCAATTGGTCGCTCGGAGCGGCTTCAGATGCTTCGGACACTTCCGCGTCCACCTTGCGACGCCGGGGCGCACGCTTGGGCGGCTCGGCATCACCGACAGGCACCGCTGCTGCGGCGACTTGCTCAGGGGTCGCCTCAGCGACCTCCGCAGCCTTGGTGCGGCGTGCACGTTTGGGTTTGACCGCCTCTTCGGGGGCGGGTGCGCTGTCTTGTGCGTCAGGCATGGGCAGGGAGTCGGTGGTCATGGGGAGGGGGAAAAGGGTTCGATGAGGTCAGGAGGCGCCATTTCGCTGGCGGCGGCCTCAGCAGAGGCAGTGTCGATGTCGGCGTCGGCGTCGGGCTCGGGATCCAGACCAGGCAACAGGGCCTGACTGACCGGCAGGCCGTCCAGCGTTGGCAACTGGGCCAGGGAGGACAGGCCCATGTCGTCCAGGAATTGACGGGTGGTCGCGAAAAGAGCGGGACGCCCTGGCGCATCACGGTGCCCGATGACCTCGACCCAGCCTCGGTCTTCGAGTTGCTTGACGATGTGCGAGCTCACCGTCACACCACGGATGTCTTCGATGTCGCCCCGGGTCACGGGTTGCTTGTAGGCAACGATGGCCAGCGTCTCGAGCGTGGCCCGCGAGTACTTCGGCGGTTTTTCGGGATTCAGGCGATCCAGGTGAGCCTGGACGTCCGGACGGGTTTGAAAACGCCAGCCGGTTCCCACCTCGACCAATTCAACCCCGCGCCCCGACCATTGCTCACGGATGCCCCCCAACATGGCCAGCACACCATCGGCGGAGACCGTGTCGTCGAAAAGCTGCCGCATCTCGCGCAGCGACATGGGCTGGTGCGAGCACAGGAGCGCGGCTTCAAGGATGCGGATCGCATCCGGCGTTTCAAGGATGTCCATCTTTGCGATGTGAACTGCCGACCGCATCGCGGCGGCCTCAGGGCAGCATTGGGCTGTGCCACAGCACGCTGGAGCAACCACTTGTTCAGCTTTGCGCAAAAGAGCGCAAAACGGGCAAGCCGATGGCAAAGCGCTGTTTGAGTTCGGCCGCTCAACGGCCTGCGATCAAATCAAAATCAGGGGGTGCCTGGTAGGCGAATGGCGGGCGACCCTCGCTGGCGCAACCTGCGCCTGCCGGGTTGGCCCGTCCGACACAGCAGGCAAATCAGCCATGTCATGACAGGAACCTGTCTTGGTCAGACCACTATACACCAGTTTGCGATCTAGCTTGCGAGCCCGTCATTTCACCGCGCCCTCAAGCTCAGCCCAGGCGGCAGCCATGTCTGCAGGCAATGGCGCTTCGAATTGCATGGCTTCACCGGTATGGGGGTGAGCGAAACCCAGGCGCGCAGCGTGCAAAGCCTGCCGGGCCAACCCAAGCAAAGGGGCACCGCCGTACAGCGTGTCGGCCACCAACGGGTGGCGGCGACTGCTCAGGTGCACCCGAATCTGGTGCGTGCGGCCGGTGTGCAGCGTGCACAACACACCGCTGACCCATCGCGCAGGGCGGTCGTCATCGTGCCGCCCAGCCAGCACAGGCTGAACCTGCCCACACAGGAGCCGCTGCACATCGGTTCGAGCTGGCTTGCCGGAAGGCACCACCGCCATGTGCACGCGGGTGACCGGGTCGCGACCGATCGACGAAGCAATGCTCACCGCTTCGGGCACCTGGCCGTGCGCCAGCGCCAGGTACTGGCGTTTGACATCACGCGCCGCGATGGCGCGGCTCAGTGCCGTCACGGACTCCAGGGTCTTGCCCACCACCATGAGGCCGCTGGTGTCCTTGTCCAGCCGGTGCACGATCCCCGCCCTAGGCAGGCTCGAAGCTTGTGCGTGGTGCGCCAGCAGGCCGTTCATCAGCGTGCCCGACCAGTTGCCCGCCGCTGGGTGAACCACCAGGCCGGCGGGCTTGTCGACCACCAGCAGGTGCTCGTCCTCGAAAACGATGGGCAAAGCCATGGACTCGGCAACGAAGGCCTGGCTCTGGGCCGTGGCCCTGAGAACGATGTCGACGACCTGCCCTTGCGCGACCTTGCGCGAAGCAGACGTGACCACTTGGCCCGCCACCTGCACCGCCCCTGCCTCGATCAGACCCTTGAGGTGGCTGCGGGAATAGGCGGGAATGCAACCGCTCAACCAGGCATCCAGGCGCTGCCCATGGGATTCGGCAGCCACCCGGAGTTGCCTGCTACCCGTCGGCTGCGGCTCATCGGCGAGTTGATTCTGCGGGGCCCCACCCTCCTCTGATTCCTCTTCGTCATCAAGGATGTCGTCACCCAGGTCAACACCCGGCTCGATCTGAGACGGGCCCCTGGGGGCAACGGAGGATGCGGAACGACGTCGAGACATGGAGAGCTTGGGCGACTAGCTTCTATACTGCGCACTCTGGCGCTGCAAGGCGGGATTGAAGGCGGCACAAACCGCCCCTGACACAACGTGAAACTGCTCAAGACCAACCCGAAGACCCCGATGACCGAATCCTCTCGAGGCTTGCTGGCCGCCTTCCTGGCGATGTGCATGAGCGTGATGTTGGTGGCCTGCGGCTCGACGCCTCAGGACGAATTCG
>NZ_DCXA01000328.1:0-9445 GCF_002328915.1 Aquabacterium sp. UBA2148 | reverse complement strand
CAGGACGAATTCGCCAACATCGCATCCGACAAATTGTACGCAGACGCCAAGGACGACGCAGCCGAAGGCAACTTCGAGCTGGCGATCAAGAAACTTGAAAAGGTCGAGGCCCGTGCTTCTGGCACCCTTTTGTCTCAACAAGCCCAGATCGACCTGGCCTATGCCTACTTCCGCACCGGCGAGAAAGCACAGGCCCTGGCCAAGCTCGAACGGTTCATTCGCCTGCACCCCACCAGCCCGGCGCTGGACTACGCCTTCTACCTGCAAGGTTTGGTGAACTTCAACGAGAACCTGGGCCTGTTCGGCAAGCTGTCTCGCCAGGACCTGGCCGAGCGAGACCAGCAAGCCTCGCGCGATGCCTACGAGTCGTTCAAGCAGGTGGTCGAGCGCTTCCCGCAGTCGCGCTACGCCGAAGACGCGCGCCTGCGCATGAACCACGTGGTGAACTCGCTGGCCGCTGGCGAGGTCCACGTTGCCCGCTACTACCTGCGCCGTGGCGCCTACCTGGCTGCGGCCAACCGCGCCCAGCAGGCCGTCAAGGAGTACAGCCAGTCGCCCGCGGTGGAGGAAGGCCTTTTCATCATGGCGCAGGCTTACGACAAGCTGGGCCTGGTGCCATTGCGTGACGACACCTTGCGGGTGCTGCGCCAGAGTTTCCCGAACAGCGAGTTTCTGTCCGCAGGCATGGCCGGAGGCACCGCCTCCGACAAGTCCAAAAAGCCCTGGTGGCAGCTTTGGTGATCAGTCACCGGAACCGGCATCACCACTGGTGAAGCCGGTGAGCCGCCCCTGATCGTGCACCTTCGGACCAAGCGGCTGCACCTCCACTGGCTCCTCGACCGGTGCGATCTCGGCAGAGCCGTCCTGCGCGAGGTTCGGCTGGATCTGGTGGATGAACCGGCGCGAGCGGTCGTACGGGAAGACGTCGTGCACGTAGCCGGCCTGGATGCGTTCCTTGCGCTCTTGCCAGAATGCAGGGTCCAGCAGGTCGGCGTGGTGCTGCATGAAGATGTGCCTGACGCGCGGGTCGCCCAGCAGGAACGGCCCGAAAGTCTCCGGGAACACATCGTGCGGGCCGACCGAGTACCAGATCTCGCCTGACATCTCTTCTTCTTCGTTGCGCGGCTCGGGCACCTTGCGGAAATTGCAGTCGGTGACGTATTCGATCTCGTCGTAGTCGTAGAACACGACCTTGCCATTGCGCGTGACGCCGAAGTTCTTCCAGAGCATGTCGCCGGGGAAGATGTTGGCGGCCACCAGGTCCTTGAGGGCGTTGCCGTACTCGATGACGGCGTGCTCCAGCGACTCGCCTTCGGCTTCCTGGATGTAGATGTTGAGCGGCACCATGCGGCGCTCGATGTAGAGGTGCTTGAGAATCAGCACCTGGCCATCCTCGTCTTCCTCCATCACGCTGGGCGCGAATTTCTTGAGCTCTTCGATCAGCTCGTCGTCAAAGCGGTTGCGCGGGAAGGCCACATTGGTGAACTCCAGCGAGTCGGCCATGCGACCCACGCGGTCGTGGTGCTTCACAAGCAGGTACTTGCTCATGATGCCTTCGCGGGTGGTCTCTTTCTGCGGCGGGAAGTAGTCCTTGATGACCTTGAAGACGAAGGGATACGACGGCAGGTCGAACACCAGCATCACCATGCCCTTGATGCCGGGCGCGATGCGGAACTTGTCGCTGGAGTGGCGCAGGTGGAAGAGGAAGTCGCGGTAGAACAGGTTCTTGCCGTGCTTTTGCAGGCCGATGGCGCTGTAGAGCTCGCCTCTGGGCTTGCGCGGCATCAGCGTGCGCAGGAACTGCACGTATGCCGATGGCACCGGCATGTAGACCATGAAGTAGGCGCGCGCGAAGCTGAACAGCGCCAACAGGTCGTCCTCGCCGAAGAGCGCCGCGTCGATGTAGAGCCGGCTCTTGGAGTTGTGCAGGATGGGGATGGCGAAGGGCAGGCTGCGAAAGCCATTGACCACTTTGCCGACGATGTAGGCGCCCTTGTTGCGGTAAAACAAGGAATTGAGGACCTGGATCTGGAAATTGGTGCGCAGGCGGACGTTGCCGACCTGCTCCAGCAAGGCGTCATAGACAAAGCCGATGTCGCGATCGAGGTCATCGAACGCGAGTTTGAGCTCGTAGCTCTCGACGATGGTCTTGAGCATCTGGCGCAGGTTCTCGCGCGTGGGGTAGTAGGCGCGGAAAGTGCCGCCCGTGCCCTCGTCTTCGTCGTCGATGTACTCGGTGGAGACCGCCGGCCGCACGAAGATGAAGTCGTTGCGGTAGTACTTGCGGTGCAGGATCTTGATGGTGACCGAGTTGAAGAAGGTCTCGGCCAGCTCGGGCTGCTTGTGTCCGGTGAGCAGGCCGATGTAGAACAGCTTGATCTGGTGCCAGACCTCCATGGGCAGGGTGCTGGCGCCGTGGTCCTGCTCCAGGCGCTCGACCGCCTCTTCCACGCGCAGGTCGTAGAACTCGATGCGAACGCGCTGCGCGGTTTGCTGCCCGTGCCAGTCGGCCTCCTCGAAACGCTTCTTGGCCTGGGCCGTGGTCTCGGAGAAGATCTTGTAGTGGCGATCGAAGCCATCCAGCAGGGCGCGAGCGATCTCGAAGACCCGAGAGTCGGTGAGTTGTTGCGGGAACATCGTCATCAGCGTGACTCGGTGGGAATGGGGGTGGAGGATCCGGCCTGCGTGTGGCGCTGCTGCAGGCTGGACAGTGCTTGGTCAAACACGGCCTGCACCTGATCTGAGGATGCAACGGTCATGCGCAAATCGTTGATCAAACCATTATGCAAGCCGTATACCCAGCCGTGGATGACCACCTCTTGTCCTCGCTGCCAGGCGTCCTGCACCACGGTGGTTTCACAAACGTTGCGGCATTGCGCCAGCACGTTGAGCTCGCACAGGGCGTTGAGCCTCGCTGGGCCGTCCGGAACGGTTTGCAGCCACTCCTGGTGTGAGTTGCGAACATCTTTGACGTGGCGCAACCAGTTGTCGGCCAAGCCAATGCGGATGTCGTTCATGGCGGCATTGACGCCGCTGCAGCCGTAGTGACCCACGACCATGATGTGCTTGACCTTGAGCGAGTCGATGGCGAATTCCATCACCGACAAACAGTTGAGGTCGGTGTGCACGACCACATTGGCCACGTTGCGATGCACGAACAACTCGCCTGGCAGCAAGCCACAGATTTCGTTGGCCGGCACGCGGCTGTCGCTGCAGCCGATCCAGAGGTATTGAGGCGACTGCTGCTTCTGCAGGCGGCTGAAAAAACCCGGGGTGCGCTGTTCGATGTCTCGGGCCCAGGCACGGTTGCTGTCGAAAAGGTGGGGAAGGGAATGCTGATCGCTCATGACCCGCAGTGTAGACAAGCCTGCGGGTGAGGCAAGCGCTGACAGCGACGCCGGGGCACAATCGACCGCATGAGCCTGAGCAAGCACCCGCCCCCGTCTGACGCCCCGATCGCCTACCCCTGGGGCGACACCCTGCCGCCAACAGGCGAGCTGATGACGCTTCGCCCGGGACTGCAATGGCTGCGCATGCCCCTGCCCTTCGCGCTCAACCACATCAACCTGTGGGTGCTGGACGATGCCGTGGCCGGGCAGGCGGGCTGGATGGTGGTGGACGCGGGCATCGCCTCCGAGCCGATCCGCCAGGCTTGGCAGGCGCTGTGGCAAGGCCCGCTGGCCAGCGCTCCTCTGCGGCGCATGCTGGTGACCCACATGCACCCCGACCACGTGGGCAATGCGGACTGGTTGATCGAGCAGTTCAGCGCACCAGGCCAGCCCGCGCGCCTTTGGATGAGCGCCACCGATCACCTGGCAGCCTTGCAGGCCTGCGAGGCCACCTCCTCGCAAGGAGGAGAGCGCGCGGCCAGCTTTTTTGCCAGCCACGGCCTGCAGCGCGCTGAAGATCTCGCCAAGATCCGGGAGCGCAACGGCTACTACCGCGCCCTGGTGCCCAAGGTGCCGCGTGCGCACCACCGGTTGATCAACGGCATGCAGATCGACATCGGGGATCGGCGCTGGCAATGCATCGCTGGATACGGACACAGCCCGGAGCACATCGCGTTGCACAACGAGCGCGATGGGTTGCTGATCTCGGGCGACATGCTGCTGCCATCGATTTCAACCAACATCAGCGTCTACGAGATGGAGCCCGAGGGAGACCCGCTGGGCTTGTTCCTCGACTCGATCAAAGAGATGCTGGCGCTGCCTGCGGACACCCTGGCATTGCCCTCACACGGGCGACCTTTCACGGGCATCCATGCGCGCATCCGTCAGCTTCAGCAACACCACGAAGACCGCCTGGCAGAGGTGATGCAAGCCTGCAGGCAAGCCCCCTCCTCGGCCGCAGACATGTTGCCGGTGCTGTTCAAACGCCCACTCGATCTGCACCAGACCACCTTCGCCATGGGTGAGGCGATCGCTCACCTCAACCACCTGTGGCACCGAGGGGAGCTCAGCCGAGAACAGGACCAGGCAGGCGTCTGGCGCTTTGCAGCACGCTGAAGCAGTGCACGCAGGGGCGCACGGCCCGGCGCCCCGGCTCGCTCATTCGGGTATGACCACCCGACGCAGGTGATCGCGCGCGGGCTCGTACTCCGGCAGGATGGAGCGCACCACGTCCCAGAAAGCGGGGCTGTGGTTCATCTCGCGCAGGTGGGCCAGCTCGTGCGCCACGACGTAGTCGATGATGTCCAGGCTGAAGTGCATCAGCCGCCAGTGCAGGCGGATGGAGCCATCGGCGCTGGCGCTGCCCCAACGTGTGCGCGCAGACGACAGGCTCACGCGCTTGACGACGACACCCAGCTTGCGCGCGTAGTGCTCCGCGCGTTCGGCGAACAACATCCGGGCTTCACGCTGCAACCAAGCCTCGGCGGCATCGCGGATCTGCGTGCCCATCGCGTCGTGAGGCAAGCCCAACCTGAGCGTGTGGCGACAAGGCGCAGCATCGAGTGACGCAGGCTGGAAGCGCGCGCCGGTTTGCGTCGGATCGAGAATGACGGTGACCGGCTCGCCCATGAAGGGCAGTTGGCAACCGGCTCTCCAGTCGATCTGCGCCGACACCTGGCGCCGTGCGCGCTCCCGTTGGTCAACCAGCTTGTTGCAGATCCAGCGCTCTTTGGCGCGCAACGCGACCTCGATGTCTGCCCAGGACACCCAGCTGGGTGCCCGCACAGACAAGCCCTCGTCGCTGACGACCATGCCAATGCTGCGCCGCTGCACGCGGGTGCATTCATAGCCCACCAGGGCTTTGCCCAGGCGAATTTCACGCACCGCGCGAGGGTGGCGGAACACCGGCAAGCTGCCGAGCAAAGCCGCTTCGGGCACGCTGGCGCGGGCTTCGGCACAGTGGTTGGCGGCCTGGTGGCCCAATCGGTCCGAGTCGCCTGCGAGCCCCTCGGCGGGCGCCTCGTCATCCCAGAGCTGCAACTGCTGCGCAGCGGGCATCGAACTCAAGTCAACTCTCCCATGTGGGTGGCCACGGGCGCATCGTCTCCGTGGGCACGCCGGTCTCGCAGGACGATGAAGTCGGCGAAAGCAGACAGATCAGGGTGGATCGTCAGGTCAGGCACCCGGCGACGCAAATCTTGCAGTTCCGCCTCGCTCATGGTGGCAGCCTGACCGGTGCGAACCAGGTGAGGCTCGCAGCCCACGGACTGGGCAGCCAGCACATCACGAGGCAGATCACCAACCATGGGCACGCCAGCCAGATCACAACCAAAACGCTGACCGATCATTTGAAACAGCCCTGGCGAGGGCTTGCGGCAAGTGCAATGGTCTTCAGGGGTGTGCGGACAGAAGAACACCGCTTCCACCCGCCCGCCCACGCGCGCCAGCATGTGGTTCATCTTGGCGTGCATGGCATTGAGCGAGACCATGTCGAACAGGCCCCGCCCGATGCCGGACTGGTTGGTGGCCACGACCACATGCCAGCCTGCGTGATTCAGGCGGGCGATGGCCTCCAGGGCCCCAGGCAGGGGCACCCACTCGTCGGCGGACTTGATGTAGTCCTCGCGCTCGTGGTTGATGGTGCCATCGCGGTCAACGATGACCAGCTTGATGGCCTCACCAGGGTGGGAACGAGACAGCATGTGGTGGATCAGGCAGCCAGTCGGGACAGGTCGGCAACTTGGTTCATCGCAGCATGCAGGGTGGCCAGCAGGCCCAGGCGGTTGGCCTTCAGGGCGGGGTCCTCGGCGTTGACCATGACCCCGTCGAAGAAAGCGTCCACCGGGGCCTTGAGGGCCGCCAGCGCTTGCAGGGACCCAGTGTAGTCGCCTTGCTCAAAAGCCGCTTGGGCTTTCGGAGCCACGGCTTGCAGGGCTTCGTACAGGGCGCCTTCTGCTGACTCCTTGAACAGCCCGGCGTCGACCTTGGCCTCGACCTCGCCTTCCACCTTTTTCAGGATGTTGCTGACTCGCTTGTTGGCCGCAGCCAGCGAAGCGGCCTCTGGCAGCGCAACGAACGCGCGCACGGCGGCCAGCCGGCGCGGCACGTCACCCAGGCGGGCGGGCTGCAGGGCCAGCACGGCGTCGACTTCCTGGGCGCTGTAGCCCTGCTCACGCAGGGACACGGCCAGGCGGTCGGCGAAGAAGCTCAGCAGGGCTTCGGTCGGCTTGTTGATGAGCTCACCGAACGGGGCGGCGGCCGCGTCGAACAACTCGGGCAGCGACAGCGGCAGGTTCTTCTCGACGAGCAGGCGGATCACGCCCAGCGCATGGCGGCGCAGCGCAAACGGGTCCTTGTCGCCGGTGGGCAATTGGCCGATGCCGAACAGGCCCACCAGGGTTTCGAGCTTGTCGGCCAGGGCCAGCACGGTGCCGGTGTGGTTGCGCGGCAGGCTGTCGCCCGCGAAGCGCGGCTTGTAGTGGTCTTCGATGGCGATGGCCACGCCGTCACGCAGGCCCTCGTGGCGGGCGTAGTAGCCGCCCATGATGCCTTGCAGCTCCGGAAACTCGCCGACCATGTCGGTCAACAGGTCGGTCTTGGCCAGCAGCGCGGCTTCTTGCGCCTTGCTGTCGAGCACCTTGAAGTGGTCCTGGTCATCGACCGTGAAGGGCACGGTGTGCAGGCTGAGCTGGTTGACCACGGCGTGGGCGATGGCGCGCACGCGCTCGGCGCGCTCGCCCTGGGTGCCCAGCTTGCCGTGGTAAACGACCTTGGCCAGGCCCGGCACACGCGATGCCAGCGTCTTCTTGCGGTCCTGGTCGAAAAAGAACTTGGCATCGGCCAGGCGCGGGCGCACCACGCGCTCGTTGCCTTCGATGATCGCGCTCGGGTCGGACGGGTGGATGTTGCTGACCACCAGGAACTGGTGGGTCAGCTTGCCGTCGGCGTCGAGCAGCGGGAAGTATTTCTGGTTGGCCTTCATCGTGAGGATGAGGCACTCTTGAGGCACGGCCAGGAAGGCTTCTTCAAAGCGGCCGATCAGCACATTGGGGCGCTCGACCAGCGCGGTGACTTCGTCGAGCAGGGCCTCGTCTTCAATCGGCTTGAGGTGGTTGCCGGCGCGGCCCGCGGCCGACTTGAGCTGCGCGACGATCTCGGCGCGGCGCTCGGTGAAGCTGGCGATCACGGCACCATCTTCGCGCAGTTGCGCGGCGTAGCCGTCGGCGTCGCGCAGCACCACGGGCGAAACCTTGGCCTCGAAGCGGTGACCATGGGTTTCGCGAGCGGCCTTCAGGCCCAAGGTCTGCACCGGCACAACCTGGTCGCCATGCAAGGCCACCAGGCCATGCGCAGGGCGCACGAAGTTCACGCTGGTCCAGCCTGGCTGGAAGCTGGCGCCATCGCCTTGCTCCAGCTGGTAGGTCATGACCTTGGGGATCGGCAGCTTGGCCAGCGATTCATCGAGCGCTTTTTGCAGGCCGTCGGTCAGCGAAGCACCGGCCTTGACCGTGTCGAGGAACAGGGCCTCGGCCTTGCCATCGGGTTGGCGCTTGAGCGAAGGCACGACCTCGACACCCAGGCCGAGCGAAGCCAGCTTTTTGAGCAGCGCGGGCGTGGCCTGGCCGCTGGCGTCGAGGCCCACGGTCACGGGCATGAGCTTGTGCTGCACGGGCTGGTCGGCGGCCTTGCCGACCACGCTCGTCACGTGAACAGCCAGGCGGCGCGGCGAGGCGTAAGGCGTGACGGTGGCATCGGCCGAGGCCAGGCCCTGAGCCTTGAGGCTGTCGGCCAGCACAGAGGCGAAGGACTCGCCCAGTTTCTTGAGCGCCTTCGGGGGCAGCTCTTCGACGAAGAGTTCAACCAGCAGGTTGGCGGTGCGGGTGTCGGACATGCTTTAAGCCGCCTTCTTGTTGTTCAGTTGCTCGATGACCTCGTCGGCCCACGCCTTCGGAGCCATGGGGAAGCCCAGGCGAGCACGGCTTTCGAGGTAGGCGGCGGCCACGCTGCGCGCCAGGTTGCGGATGCGGCCGATGTAGGCGGCGCGCTCGGTCACCGAAATGGCGCCGCGCGCATCCAGCAGGTTGAAGGTGTGCGCGGCCTTGAGCACCTGCTCGTAGGCCGGCAGGGCCAACTGCTGCGTCATCAGGTACTGGGCCTGCGTCTCGTAGTTGGTGAACGCGCCCAGCAAGAACTCGACGTTGCTGTGCTCGAAGTTGTAGGTCGACTGCTCGACCTCGTTCTGGTGGAAGACGTCGCCGTACTTCACGACGTTGCCGGCCGGGTCCTTCGAGTAGACCAGGTCGTACACGCTTTCCACGCCCTGCAGGTACATGGCCAGGCGTTCCAGGCCATAGGTGATCTCGCCGGTGATGGGCTTGCAATCGATGCCGCCGACCTGCTGGAAGTAGGTGAACTGCGTCACCTCCATGCCGTTGAGCCAGACCTCCCAGCCCAGGCCCCAGGCGCCCAGCGTGGGGTTCTCCCAGTCGTCCTCGACGAAGCGGATGTCGTTCTTCTTCAGGTCGAAGCCCAGGGCTTCGAGCGAGCCCAGGTAGAGCTCCAGGATGTTGGCCGGAGCGGGCTTGAGCACGACCTGGTACTGGTAGTAGTGCTGCAGGCGGTTGGGGTTCTCGCCGTAGCGGCCGTCTTTCGGGCGGCGGCTGGGCTGCACGTACGCGGCCTTCCAGGGCTCGGGGCCCAGGGCGCGCAGGAAGGTGGCGGTGTGGCTGGTGCCGGCGCCCACTTCCATGTCGTACGGTTGCAGCAGGGCGCAGCCCTGGGCGTCCCAGTAGCTTTGCAGGCGAAGGATGAGTTGCTGGAAGGTCAGCATGTTGAAACCTTGTGGGCTGCGCGCCCAGGCATGACCTGCGCAAGCAACCAGTGTGGGGATGACGCAAACCGCGCCCATGACTTGGGCAGCGCGAACGCGAAAAGCCAAACCCCCGATTCTAGTGAAGAAGATCGTTGGCGCCGCGCACTCGGTGCGCGCCACATTGCACTCAGGGGCGGCAACGCAGGGCGGGCCACGCCCGCCACACCACCACCAGCAAACCCAA
>NZ_DCXA01000026.1:0-6644 GCF_002328915.1 Aquabacterium sp. UBA2148 | reverse complement strand
TAGAGCAGGTCGCCGTCTTCCAGGGTCTTGTCGTTGAAGTAGTCCTCGGCTTGCAGGCCCATCGCGCGGGCCTTGATGCGCATGTTGATGTCCTTGGACACCAGCACGACTTCGCGCTCGGGTTGCTCCTTGCGAAGTGCCTGCACCACGCCCAGGATCTGGTTGTCGGCTTTGCCTTGCGGCAGGCCCATGGGCAGCTCGATGGTGATGCCCGTGGTCTGGAAATAGAGCTTGCCGCCCGCGCCAGCGTGGCCGGTCTTGTTCAGCGGGATGCCGGAGGCCGGGTCCATCTGCTGGCGGTTGCTCATGTCGGCGGCCAGCGAGTCGAGGTCGCGGCTGACCTGGCGGGCGTTGCGCGCCACCTCGGTCATGCCCTTTTTGTGGCCATCGAGCTCTTCGAGCGTGATCATGGGCAGGTAGACGTCGTGCTCGTCGAAGCGAAACAGCGACATCGGGTCGTGCAGCAGCACGTTGGTGTCGAGCACGAACAGCTTGGTCGGGCCGTCGCCCACCGGACGACGCCGGCGCGGGGTGTGGCTGGCGGCGGTGCGGCTGATGGCGGGTGGCGCGGAGCGCTGAGAAGAGGGCGCTTCTGTCGGGCTCTTTTCGGCCACGATGGCAGGTGCCACCAAGACAGGAGCGGGAGCGGCGGGGCTGGTTTTCTTCGGGCGCGCCTTGGGTTTGGGCGCGGCCTCGAGTTGAGGTTGCACGATGGGCTCCAGCGTGGGCTGGTTGGCGGCATCGGCACGCCCGCTCGCGGTTTTGGCGGCTCGGGCGGTTGGGGTGCGGGAGGCCTTGGGCTGGGCGCTGTAGTCGTCAGCGCTCAGCATGTCGGCGCGTTTGGTCGGCGGCTTGGGCAGTGGCATGGTTCAGGCTGGGGTGACGGAAAACAAAAAGGCCGCACAGGGTGGTGTGCGGCCTTGCGGCGTGTCAGCGAGCGAGGCACCGTGTCGGCACGGGCTCTGGCGCTGTGTCATGTCGGGACTGAAACCAATCAGGCTCGGGGGCATGAACTCATTATGCACACTCCGGCCCGCGCGCAAGCAAGGGATTGGAGGTGTGTGCGCAGCGCCACGCCACGGGGTGAAATGGCGCTGTCGTTCAGGCCCGAGGGGGTGTTCAGGCAGCTTCCTGCTTGAGGCCTTGCACGGCCTTGAGCACGTCTTCGACGTGGCCTGCGACCTTGATGCCGCGCCATTCTTCGCGCAGCACGCCGTCAGGGCCGATCAGGAAGGTGGAGCGCTCGATGCCCTTGACCTTCTTGCCGTACATGATCTTGTTCTTGACCACACCGAACATGTGGCAGAGCTTTTCTTCGGTGTCGGCGATCAGCTCGAAGGGCAGATCGAGGTTCTGCTTGAACTTGTCGTGCGAAGCCAGGTTGTCGCGCGAGACACCGAAAACGACGGCGCCAGCTTTCGCGAACTCCTTGTGCAGGTCACGGAACTGCATGGCCTCGGTCGTGCAACCGGGGGTGTGGTCCTTCGGGTAGAAGTACAGCACGACGGTCTGACCAACGAAGCCTGGGGGGGTGAACTTCACGCCACCCGTGGCGATCGCTTCAAAGTCCGGCAACGGTTTGTTGAGAGCGGGAGTCATGTGATGAAAATCAGCAGCCTGCGTGAATAACCGTTGATTATAAATGCTTCGCAAAGGTCACCCGATCCGGGGGTGTGAAGCAGTGTGAAGTGCGCGGAAATGGTGCGCGGGCGGGGGGCTTCAGTCGCCGATGAGCAATGCCGCCATCACCTGTCGGCCTTCACCCACCAGGATGTTGTAGGTGCGGCAAGCTGCTGCGGTGTCCATGGTCTCGACGCCGATGCGCGCGGCCATGAGGTGGCGCATCAGCGCTGGTTTGACGAAGCGCAGGGTGGGGCCGGTGCCCAGGATCAAGACCTCGGGCCGCGCTTCGAGGATGACTTGGAAATCGGCCTCGCTCAGGGTGTCGAGCGAGTTCACGGGCCAGTTGCTAAGCTCTCCGGTGGGAGGCACCAGGATGCTGCGCGTGTGGACCTGCCCGTTCACCGACACGCTGGTGCGGGTATAGGCGTGGATGACGTTGACGCCTTCGGCGCGGTCGGGCTGGAATTTCATGGGGCGAATGTGCGTTCGGCGGGCCTGCGCACCTGGAGGGGATCGGCACGCTTGTGGGGCGTTTGCCCAGGCGGGTGTGGTTAAATTCTAGCTTTCCCTCGGTTTCCCCCCACCTTGCCCGCCCACCGGAGAACGTTTTGAAGCCCATCGTCAAGTCCAGCAAACTCGCCAATGTCTGTTACGACATCCGTGGGCCCGTGCTGGAAAAGGCGCGCCAGATGGAGGAAGACGGGCACAAGATCATCAAGCTCAACATCGGCAACCTGGCCGTGTTCGGGCTGGAGCCGCCCGACGAGATCGTGCAGGACATGATCCGCAACCTCTCGGGCGCCGCGGGCTACACCGACAGCAAGGGCCTGTTTGCGCCGCGCAAGTCGGTGGTGCACTACTGCCAGGAAAAGGGCATCAAGGGCGTGACGGTGGACGACGTCTACCTGGGCAACGGCGCGTCCGAGCTCATCGTCATGGCGATCAACGCGTTGTGCAACGAAGACGACGAGGTGCTGCTGCCGGCGCCCGACTACCCGCTCTACACCGCCGCAGTGTCGCTCTCGGGCGGTCGCCCGGTGCACTACATCTGCGACGAGCAGCAGGAGTGGTACCCCGACATCGCCGACATCCGCGCCAAGATCACGCCGCGCACCCGCGCCATCGTGGTCATCAACCCGAACAACCCGACGGGCGCGCTCTACCCCGAGAGCCTGCTCAAGGAGATCATCGAGGTCGCGCGCGAGCACCAGCTCATCATCCTGGCCGACGAGATCTACGACAAGACGCTGTTCGACGGCAACGAGCACACTTCGATCGCCTCGCTGGCCGACGACGTGCTCTGCCTGACCTTCAACGGCCTGAGCAAGAACTACCGCTCCTGCGGCTACCGCGCCGGCTGGATGGTGGTCTCGGGCGAGAAGCGCCACGCCCGCGACTACATCGAGGGCCTGAACATGCTGGCCTCGATGCGCCTGTGCGCCAACACGCCGGGCCAGCTGGCCATCCAGACGGCCCTGGGCGGCTACCAGAGCATCAAGGACCTGGTGCAGCCGGGAGGCCGCCTGTGCAAGCAGCGCGACCTGGCCTATGAGCTGCTCAACCAGATCCCGGGTGTGAGTGTGGTCAAGCCCAAGGGCGCGCTTTACATGTTCCCGAAGCTCGACCCGAAGATGTACCCCATCGCCGACGACCAGCAGTTTGCCTACGAGCTGCTGGCCGAAGAGAAGGTGCTGATCGTGCAGGGCACCGGCTTCAACTGGACGCACCCGGACCACTTCCGACTGGTCTTCCTGCCCAACAGCGACGACCTGGCCGAGGCCATCGGCCGCATCGCGCGATTCCTGGACGGCTACCGCAAGCGCCACGCCTGAGCCTGCGTCCGTCTCTGTCCTGATTTGAAACACGCGGGCAGCCCACGAGGCCGCCCGCAGCGAACCCTAGAAAACACCATGAGCCAAGAACAACTGCGCCCCGTGCGCGTCGGCCTGCTGGGCATCGGCACCGTCGGCGGCGGCACCTTCACCGTCCTCAAGCGCAACCAGGAAGAGATTCGCCGTCGCGCTGGCCGTGGCATCGAGGTGACCATGGTGGCCGACCTGAACACCGAGCTGGCCACCAAGGTGGTGGGCGACGCCGCCCAGGTCGTGGCCGACGCCCGCGCCGTGATCGCCAACCCGGACATCGACGTGGTGGTCGAGCTGATCGGTGGCTATGGCATCGCCAAGGCGCTGGTGCTCGAAGCCATCGCCGCCGGCAAGCACGTGGTCACGGCCAACAAGGCCCTGCTGGCCGTGCATGGCACCGAGATCTTCGCGGCCGCCCGCGAAAAGGGTGTGATCGTGGCGTTTGAGGCCGCCGTGGCCGGTGGCATCCCCATCATCAAGGCGCTGCGCGAAGGCCTGACGGCCAACCAGGTTCAGTGGGTGGCCGGCATCATCAATGGTACGACCAACTTCATCCTGTCCGAGATGCGCGACAAGGGCCTGGACTTCGATGTGGTGCTCAAAGAAGCGCAACGCCTGGGCTACGCCGAGGCCGACCCCACCTTCGACATCGAGGGCGTGGACGCCGCGCACAAGGCCACGCTGCTGAGCGCGATTGCCTTCGGCATCCCGGTGCAGTTCGACAAGGCGCACGTGGAAGGCATCACCAAGCTGTCGGCCACGGACATCAAGTACGCCGAGCAACTGGGCTACCGCATCAAGCTGCTGGGCATCGCCCGCCGCCGCGATGATGTCAAGACGCCAGCAGGCGTCGGCGGCGTGGAGCTGCGCACCCACCCGACCCTGGTGCCGATGAAGCGTCTGATCGCCAACGTCGAAGGCGCGATGAACGCCGTGCTGGTGCAGGGCGATGCCGTGGGCACGACCATGTACTACGGCAAGGGCGCAGGTTCCGAGCCCACTGCCTCGGCCGTGGTGGCCGACCTGGTGGACATCGCCCGCCTGCTGGACGCTGCCCCGGCGGCCCGCGTGCCTTACCTGGCCTTCCAGCCGGATTCGATGTCGGCGCTGCCGGTGCTGCCGCTGGAGCAGGTTGTCACCTCTTTCTACCTGCGCCTGCGCGTGGCCGACAAGGCCGGTGTGCTGGCCAAGCTCACCGGCATCCTGGCTGACAAGGGCATCAGCATCGACGCGGTCATCCAGCGCGAGGCCGATGAGGTGAGCGAAGGCAGCCAGACCGACCTCATCATCCTCACCCACGAGACTTCTGAGGGCGGCATGAACCAGGCCATCGCTGCGATGCAGGCGCTGCCGACCGTGCTGGCGCCAATCGTGAAGCTGCGCAAGGAAGAGCTGGCATGAAGTACATCTCCACGCGTGGCGACAAGACCGAACGCGGCTTCTCCGAGATCCTGCTCGAAGGCCTGGCGCCGGACGGTGGCCTGTACCTGCCCGTGTCCTACCCGAAGGTGGACGACGCCACGCTGACCAAGTGGCGCGGCTTGCCCTACGCCGAGCTGGCTTACGAGGTGCTGTCGCTGTACATCGACGACATCCCGAAAGCCGACCTGAAGGCGCTGGCCGCCAAGACCTACACGCAAGAGGTCTACGGCTTTCCCGAGATCACGCCGCTCAAGCACCTGGAGCCGGGCCTGAGCCTGCAAGCCCTGTCCAACGGCCCGACGCTGGCCTTCAAGGACATGGCCATGCAGTTGCTGGGCAACCTGTTCGAGTACGAACTGGGCCGCCGCGGCGAGCAGCTCAACATCCTGGGCGCCACCTCGGGTGACACCGGCAGCGCGGCCGAATACGCCATGCGCGGCAAGAAGGGCGTGCGCGTATTCATGCTGAGTCCGCACGGCCGCATGAGCCCCTTCCAGCAGGCCCAGATGTTCAGCCTGCAGGACCCCAACATCCACAACATCGCTGTGGAAGGCGTGTTCGACGATTGCCAGGACATCGTCAAGGCCTGCTCGAACGACCTCGACTTCAAGCGCAAGTACAAGATCGGCACCGTGAACTCCATCAACTGGGCGCGCCTGCTGGCCCAGGTGGTGTACTACTTCGCCGGCTACTTCTACGCCACCAAGTCGAACGCCGAGAAGGTGTCCTTCACGGTGCCGTCGGGCAACTTCGGCAACGTCTGCGCCGGCCACGTGGCCCGCATGATGGGCCTGCCCGTCGAGCAACTGGTGGTGGCCACCAACGAGAACAACGTGCTCGACGAGTTCTTCCGCACCGGCACCTACCGCGTGCGCGGCTCGGCCGAAACGTACGAGACCTCGTCGCCCTCGATGGACATCTCCAAGGCCTCGAACTTCGAGCGCTTCGTCTTCGACCTGCTGGGGCGCGACGGTGCTGCCTGCAAGGGGCTGTTCAAGGACGCGGTCGAGAAGCAGGGCGGCTTCACGCTGCCGGCCGAGGTGTTCGCCAAGGTGCAGGGTTACGGCTTCGTGTCGGGCACCAGCTCGCACGCCGACCGCCTGCTCACCATCCGCGAAACGTTCGAGAAGGACGGCACGCTGATCGACACCCACACGGCCGACGGCCTGAAGGTGGCCAAGGAGCACCTGAAGCCCGGCGTGACCATGATCGTGCTCGAAACCGCCTTGCCCGCCAAGTTCGAAGAGACCATCGTCGAAGCCACTGGCCAGCGTCCGGCCCGTCCGTTCTGGATCAAGGGCCTGGAAGGCCTGGAGGCGCTGCCCAAGCGCTTCGTGGTGAGCCCGAACGAGACGCAGTGGGTCAAGGACTACGTCGTCCAGCACTGCCAGGACTGACGGGTTTGAAGTGGGGGCGCCGGTGCTTGCTGCTTCGGTTCTCGGCATGGACTGACCGAGTCAGCGCGACATGCGGCCCCTGTTTTTCCGCCTGAAGGCATCGGCCCACGCATGGTGGCTCGGCCTTAAGCCTGCCGCCCCTTCCGTGAACGCCCGCGAGCAGTGGCGTGCCTTGCTCGGTGCCGGCGTGGGCATCCTGGTGACCGCGCTGCTGGCCCGCTGGATGGGCACGGCCCTGCCCACGGGCGGTGCGGCCTGGATCGCGGCCCCGCTGGGCGCCAGCGCGGTGCTCGTGTTCGCCGTGCCGGCCAGCCCGCTGGCCCAGCCGTGGTCGGTG
>NZ_DCXA01000151.1:1304-7032 GCF_002328915.1 Aquabacterium sp. UBA2148 | reverse complement strand
CGACGGCGGTGCACCCGCCCGCAAGCGCCGCCGCCGCCGTCGCAAGCCCGCCGGTGGTGCCCAGGTCGGGGCGGCGGAGTGACACGCCGGTGAGGCGAGCATGATGGCCCCGACGAGCTCCCCGGTGGTGGCTCACGCGGACGCAGAGGCGTTTTCGCTGGCACCGCGGTTCCGGGCATTCGTGGCACTCGGGGGCAACCTCGGAGACGTGCACCTGCGCCTGCAAGCGGCTGTGACGGCGCTGCGCGAGCTGCCGGGCACGCGGGTGGAGGGTGTTTCGTCCCTTTACCGCACCCGTCCCGTGAATGCTGGTGGCCCAGATTTCCTGAACGCCGTGGTGGCGCTGGAGACCGTGCTGGCACCGCATGAGTTACTGCGGTCTTTGCTGCGAATCGAGCTCGATCACGACCGCGAGCGCCCACACGTCAACGCGCCTCGAACGCTCGATCTGGACCTGTTGCACCATGGTGGTGCCATCCTGCAAACGGCGACCCTGACCCTGCCGCATCCCCGCCAACTGGGTCGAGCCTTCGTCATGGTCCCGCTGGCTGAGCTGGCCGAACGCTTGCCAGCCCGCTCGGACAGCCCAGCGCCCGATGTCCTTGACTCGGAAAAGAGGGCTCAGCTGGCCGCAGAGCAGGGCATCGAGGCCATTTCCGGGCCAAACTGCTTGGGTTGAGAAAATTTCCAGGCTATAATCGCAGGCTCTATTGGTGGGCTTGGTAGCATGTTTGCAAAGTCAAGTCCCCCTGGCGAGCGCCAAGGGCGTCTGGCAAATGGTTCAAGAGTGCTTGGCACTGTTGAATTTTCAGCCGGATCAAAATCAGTGAGTCGTGCATCCGGCCGGCTTGTGCTGGTTCACTGACCGAAGCGCGAAACAGGGGGCCATGCCGCCAGCCTTTGAATGCATTCAATCTGAAAGCGAATCTCTGATGACGACCATCCGTGTCAAGGAAAACGAGCCGTTCGACGTGGCCCTGCGCCGCTTCAAGCGCACCATCGAAAAGCTGGGTCTGCTGACCGAACTGCGCGCCCGCGAGTTCTACGAAAAGCCCACCTCCGAGCGCAAGCGCAAGAAGGCTGCCGCCGTCAAGCGCCACTACAAGCGCGTGCGCAGCATGCAGCTGCCCAAGAAGCTGTACTGATCAGCTTCTTGCTCGAGGCAAGCCTGTCCACAGGCTGCCCGAAGGCAAACCAGGCCCGCGCGGGGACGCCCATGCGGGCCTTTGTCTTTTCAACTTCCCTTTGATGATTCACGACCATGAGCCTCAAGCAACGCATCTCCGATGACATGAAAGCCGCCATGCGCGCCAAGGAAGCCGATCGCCTTGGCACCATCCGCATGTTGCTGGCCGCGATGAAGCAAAAGGAAGTCGATGAGCGCATCGAGCTCGACGACACCCTGGTGGTGGGCATCGTCGACAAGCTGATCAAGCAGCGCAAGGATGCCGCCCAGCAGTACGAGGCTGGCAACCGCCAAGACCTGGCCGACAAGGAAAAGTTCGAAATCACCGTGCTGGAGGCCTACCTGCCGCAGCGCCTGAGCGCCGAGGAAGTGGCCTCTGCCGTCAAGGCCATCGTGGTGGAGCTGGGCGCTTCGGGCCCGGGCGACATGGGCAAAGTCATGGGCGTGGTCAAACAGCGACTGGCGGGTCAGGCCGACATGGGTCAGGTGTCTGCTGCAGTGAAAGCCGCCTTGGCGGGTTGATACTCAGGCACCGAGCCGGTCGAAACGGGCTGCTTGGCCTTACCATCTCGCGTCCCGAACACCGAGGTCCACCATGAGCGATTCCGTGTCCCTGCAGCCCATCGCGCAAGACGTCTACGCCGCGCCCCAGCTGAGCCCTGAGGCCATGGCCGCAGCAGCAGAAGCCGGCTTCAAGGCCGTGATCAACAACCGCCCCGACATGGAAGGCGGCCCTGATCAGCCCACCAGCGCTGCCATCGAAGCCGCGGCCAAGGCGGCGGGCCTCGAATACGCCTACCTGCCGGTCAACGGCGGCTACCAGTCGCCCGAAGAAATCGCGCGTTGCGCCGAGCTGCTCAAGAGCCTGCCGCGCCCGCTGTTGATGTTCTGCCGCAGCGGCGCTCGCTCGACCAAGCTGTACATGCAGGCTCAGGCCCTCGACGACTGAGCCTTCTGCTCCCCTGACGCATGCAGACCTACATCCGCTGGATGGACGCCATCTCCCGCGTGGGAGGGTGGCTGGCCGCCGTGGCCTTGTTCGCCGCCTGCCTGACCAGCGCAGGCAACGCCCTCATCCGCTACACCTTCAGCATGGGCTCGAACGCCTGGCTGGAGGCGCAGTGGTACCTGTTTGGCATGGCGGTGTTCCTGGGCGCGCCGATGCTGCTCAAGCTCAACGAGCACGTTCGCGTGGATGTGATCTACGGTGGTCGCTCTCCGCGCACGCAGGCCTGGATCGACCTGATCGGCCTGCTGCTGGTGCTGCTGCCCTTGTGCGCCATCGTGGCCTGGTTGTCGTGGCCCTTCGTGGTGCTGTCATGGCAGCAGCAGGAGGTCTCGGCCAGCGCCGGCGGTCTGCTGCGCTGGCCCATCAAGGCGGCCATCCCCTTGGGTTTTGCCTTCCTGGGGCTGCAGGCGGTGGCGGAAGCGTTCCGCCGCATCGCCTTCCTGCGCGGTGACCTCCAGCTCGACACCCACTACGAAAGGCCGCTGCAGTGATCGAGATGTCTCACCTCGCGCCGGTCATGTTCGGCTCCTTGGTGGTGGCCATGCTGGCGGGCTTTCCGGTGGCGTTCACACTCGGGGGGCTGGGCCTGGCTTTCGGCTACTTCGCGATGTCGCAGGGCTTCGTGAACCCGGAGTTCATGGGCAACTTGCCGCTGCGACTTTATGGCATCGTCTCCAACGAGCTGTTGCTGTCGATCCCGTTCTTCACCTTCATGGGCGCCATCCTGGAGCGCTGCGGCCTGGCCGAAGACCTGCTTGAAGGCACGGGGCAGTTGTTCGGCAGCCGGCCGGGCGGCCTGGGTTTTGCCGTCATCATCGTGGGTGCCATCCTGGGCGCCATCACGGGCACGGTGGCCGCCAGCGTGATCGCCATGGGCGTGATCTCGCTGCCCATCATGGTCCGCTACGGCTACGACATGCGTTACGCCACCGGCGTGATCGCCGCCTCGGGCACCATCACGCAGCTCATCCCTCCTTCGCTGGTGCTGGTGGTGCTGGCCGACCAGCTCGGTCGTTCGGTCGGCGACATGTATCTGGGCGCCATCGGCCCCTCGTTGCTGCAAACGGCCATCTTCCTGCTCTACACGGCGGCCATCGTCATGTTCAAGCCGCAGTGGGTGCCGCCGCTGCCGCCCGAGGCCCGCACCATGCGGGGCGCCGCGCTGGTCAAGCGGGTGCTGTGGGGCATGCTGCCCTCCGTCGTGTTGATCTTCCTGGTGCTGGGCACGCTGTTCATGGGCCTGGCCACGCCGACCGAGGCCGGTGCGCTCGGCGCCTTTGGTGGCATGTTGCTGGCGGCCATGCACAAGCGCCTGTCGATCAGCCTGATCTGGCAGGCCATGGACACGACCATGCGCGTGACGTCCATGGTGATCTTCATCCTGCTGGGCTCGACGGTGTTCTCGCTGGTCTTCCAGGGCGTCGATGGCCACATCTGGATCGAGGAGATGCTCAGCAACCTGCCGGGTGGTCCGGTGGGCTTCCTCATCGCCGTCAACATCTTCATCTTCTTCCTGGCGTTCTTCCTCGATTTCTTCGAGATCGCGTTCATCGTGGTGCCCCTGCTGGCACCTGTGGCCGAGAAGCTGGGCATCGACCTGATCTGGTTTGGCGTGCTGCTGTGCGTGAACATGCAGACCAGCTTCATGCACCCGCCATTCGGTTTCGCGCTGTTCTACCTGCGTGGGGTGGCAGACCAGATCCACAAGAGCGGGGCGATCAGCAAACCCATTCTTTCGCGTGACATCTACCTGGGTGCGATCCCCTGGGTGGCGATGCAGCTGGTGCTGGTGGCGGTGGTGATCTTCTGGCCGGAGTCGGTGACGGCGTTCCTGGACAAGGAGACGGCGGTCAACACCGATGACGTGCACATCGAGATGCAGATCGAAGACCTGGGCAGTGACCCGGTCACCCCGCCTGCGGCGGAAGAGCCAACGGGCTCGGTGTCCGATGTGGTGGGTGGCGAGCCTGACATGTCGGTGCCGCCTCCCCAAGTGGAAATCGACCCCACTCAGGCGGTCAAGGACGCCCTTTGAGCAGCGGGGCGAGGGGGCAGGTTTTCAACCGGCCTCCACGCGTTGAACGCGCCTTGCCGGCCAGGGCGCGGTGCGGGCTGTGAGCGGAGCGGCCTTGCACTGAGCCCACCAGCCGACCAGGCCAAAGGCGATGCCCGGCAAGGGGTGCAACCAGGCCAGGATCAGGCCGGTGCTCCAGCACAGGATGCTGAACGAGCGCCAGGTCCGCTCCAGGGGGGCCTGGCTCCAGTCGGGTGCCGATGGCAGGTCTGTGGGCTTGGATGGTGGCATGGTGCATGACGCCCGGGGCCAAATCCCGCTGGCGCCTGATTGGCTTCGGAAGAAGCCATGCACATCTTGAGCCTGTTGGCCGCGTTTTGCGCGTGGCCAGACCGATCAGGTGCGCATTCCGCGCGGAAATGCGATGAAACATGGAAAAAGCGCGACCCTGGGGCCGCGCTTGGAGCTTGTTGACGTCAGGCTCAGAGTTTGACGGACTGCATGTAACGATCGAACGTGGCTTCGGTGAAGCGGAACCACAGGTTCTGGTCGGCGCGGAACTTCGCGTAGTCGGCGTAGACCTTGCGCCAGCTCGGGTTCTTTTCGTTGAGCTCGCTGTAGATGTCCATCGAGTGCTTGAAGGCCGCGTCCATCACCGGCTTGGGGAACTGCACGAGCTCGGTCTTGGCGGCCACCAGTTGCTTGAGCGCCAGCGGGTTGCGGGCGTCGTAGCGGGCCTGCATCTCGGTGTGGGCGTGCGCGGCAGCGGCTTCGACCATGGCTTTGTACTCAGGGTTGAGCGCGTCCCAGGCCTTCTGGTTGATGAAGAAGTCGAGCTGCGGGCCGCCTTCCCACCAGCCGGGGAAGTGGTAGTAAGGCGCGACCTTGTAGAAGCCCAGCTTCTGGTCGTCGTACGGGCCGACCCACTCGGCGGCGTCGAGCACGCCTTTTTCAAGCGCCTGGTAGATCTCCCCGCCGGGCAGGGCCTGGGGCACCACGCCCATGCGCTCCATCACCTTGCCAGCGAAGCCTGCGGTGCGCATCTTCAAGCCCTTGAGGTCGGCCAGCGACTTGATCGGCTTGCGGTACCAGCCGCCCATTTGCGCGCCGGTGTTGCCGCCAGGGAAGTTGACGATGTTGTACTTGGCGTAGAACTCGCGCATCAGCTTGAGGCCATTGCCCTCGTACATCCAGGCCGACATCTGGCGGGAGTTCAGGCCGAAGGGGATGGAGCAGCCCAGTGCGAAGGTCTCGTCCTTGCCGACGAAATAATAGGGCGCGGTGTGGGCCATCTCGACCGTGCCGCTTTGCACCCCGTCGACCACGCCGAACGGGGGCATGAGCTCGCCACCGGCGTGCACCGAGATCTGGAACTTGCCGCCCGACATCTCGTGGATCTTCTTGGTGAAGACGTCGGCGGCGCCGAAGATGGTGTCCAGCGACTTGGGGAAGCTGGAGGCCAGGCGCCAGCGCAGTTGCGTCTGGGCGTGGACGATGGCGGGTGCGGCACCGGCGGCCA
>NZ_DCXA01000151.1:0-1205 GCF_002328915.1 Aquabacterium sp. UBA2148 | reverse complement strand
ACAGCACGCCGGCCAAGCCTGCATGATTGATGAAGGCACGACGCTCCATGGCGGTCTCCTCGTTGTCGGGTTGTGTTGCCAAATTCTAGGAGCGCCGTTTGTCCGGCAAGGCCATGCCAGGAGAGGGCTTACCCGTGGGTGTCGCGGGCGCGCCTCTGCCGATTGGCCGTGGTCGGTCAGCCGCCGTGGCCGGCGATCTTCATGCGCTCGATCAGCACCGAGCCCACGGTCTTGCTGCCGTAGGTGTAGGCGTCGGCGCCGATGCCCACGATCTGCTGGAACATCTCGCCAAGGTGGCCGGCGATGGTGATCTCGTGCACGGGGTGCTGGATGACGCCTTTTTCGACCCAGTAGCCGGCCGCGCCGCGCGAGTAGTCGCCGGTCACGTAGTTCACGCCCTGGCCCATGAGTTCGGTCACGAACAGGCCGGTGCCCAGCTTCTTGAGCATGGCCTTGAGGTTGTCCTTGGGGTCGGTGAGCTTGCTGCTCATCACCAGGTTCTGCGAGCCGCCGGCGTGGCCGGTGGTCTTCATGCCCAGCTTGCGCGCCGAGTAGCTCGAGAGGAAGTAGCCCTGCACCACGCCGTTCTTGACGACCTGGCGCTTGCGGGTGAGCACGCCTTCGTCGTCGAAGGGGGCGCTGCCCTTGCCCTTGAGGATGTGCGGGTCTTCGGTGACCTGGATGTGCTTGGGGAAGATGGGCTTGCCCAGGCTGTCGAGCAGGAAGGTGGCGCGGCGGTAAAGCGCACCACCGCTGGTGGCCTGAACGTAGGCACCCAGCAGGCCGGCGGCCAGGGTGTTTTCGAACAGCACCGGTACCTCGCAGGTGGCGATCTTGCGAGATTTGAGGCGAGAGAGGGCGCGCTCAGCGGCGTAGCGCCCAACGGCCTCGGGCTTGGCCATGTCACGGGCGTCGCGCTCGGAGGTGTACCAGAAGTCGCGCTGCATGTCGTTGCCCCGGCCCGCGATGGGCGAGACCGACAGCGAGTGGCGCGACGAGGCGTAGCCACCCCGGAAGCCACGCGAGTTGCCGGCCCAGAAGTGCGATTGCTGCGCCGAGACGCCGGCGCCTTCGGAGTTCGTGATGCGTGGATCGACCACGAGGGCGGCGTCTTCGCAGCGGCGCGCCAGCTCGGCAGCGCCTTCGGCGTCGATGGCCCAGGGGTGGAACAGGTCGAGGTCGCGGCGGGCGGCTTTGCCCGTGGC
>NZ_DCXA01000155.1:0-3279 GCF_002328915.1 Aquabacterium sp. UBA2148 | reverse complement strand
CTTTGGCTCTCAGCGAGTCGGTGTAGAGGTTGCCCGGGCATCGGTAGACGGGCTTTTCCTGGGCCCACGCGGCAGCACCAGCGCTCAGGGCGCAGACCAGGGAGATCAGCTTGAGAGACACGTGCAGCGGATTCGTCATCGTCATGCAGTCAGTCGGCGTGCAAGCCGGATGCCTTGCAGTATGCCCGCAAGCGGCGCCCCATGGCAGGCAAGGCCGGCACAAACGAAACGAAAGGCACGTCGCCACAACATGGGCAAGGTGCGAGGAACAAGCGAGCAAAAAAAAGAGCGGCCGAAGCCGCTCTCTGTTTGCGAACCGCTTGCGCGGATCACAGTGCGTAGTACATGTCGTACTCGACCGGGTGAACGGCCATGCGGAAGCGGGTGACTTCCTGCATCTTCAGGTCGATGTAGGCGTCGATGTAGGAATCGGTGAACACACCACCCTTGGTCAGGAACGCGCGGTCGGCGTCCAGGGCGTCCAGAGCCTGGTCCAGGCTGTGGCAGACGGTGGGGATCAGCTTGTCCTCTTCGGGCGGCAGGTGGTACAGGTCCTTCGTGGCGGCTTCGCCCGGATGGATCTTGTTTTCCACGCCGTCCAGGCCGGCCATCATCAGGGCCGAGAAGGCCAGGTAGGGGTTGGCCGAGGGATCGGGGAAGCGAGCCTCGATGCGGCGACCCTTGGGGTTCGACACGAACGGGATGCGGATCGAAGCAGAGCGGTTCTTGGCCGAGTAGGCCAGCTTCACCGGGGCTTCGAAGCCAGGCACCAGGCGCTTGTACGAGTTCGTGCCGGGGTTGGTGATGGCGTTCAGGGCGCGAGCGTGCTTGATGATGCCGCCGATGTAGTACAGGGCGAACTCGCTCAGGCCGGCGTAGCCGTCGCCAGCGAACAGGTTCTTGCCGTCCTTCCAGATGGACTGGTGAACGTGCATGCCGGAGCCGTTGTCGCCAACCAGGGGCTTGGGCATGAACGTGGCGGTCTTGCCGTAGGCGTGAGCCACGTTGGTGATGATGTACTTTTGCAGTTGCAGCCAGTCAGCGCGCTGGGTCAGCGTGGCGAACTTGGTGCCGATTTCCATCTGGCCGGCGTTGGCCACTTCGTGGTGGTGCACTTCGACCGGGATGCCCATCGATTCGAGGATCAGGCACATTTCCGAGCGCATGTCCTGGCCGCTGTCGACCGGGGGCACGGGGAAGTAGCCGCCCTTGACGGTGGGACGGTAGCCGGTGTTGCCGTGCTCGTACTTGGTGCCGGTGTTCCAGGCGCCTTCTTCGGCTTGGATCTCGAAGAAGCAGCCCGACATGTCGTTGCCCCAACGGATGCCGTCGAACACGAAGAACTCGGGTTCAGGACCGAAGAAAGCGGTGTCGCCCAGGCCCGAGGACTTCAGGTAGGCTTCGGCGCGCTTGGCCAGCGAGCGGGGATCGCGCTCGTAAGGCTTGTGGTCGGTCGGGTCGATGACGTCGCAGGTCAGCAGCAGGGTCGGCTCTTCGAAGAAGGGGTCGACGTTGGCGGTGTTGGGGTCCGGCATGAGCAGCATGTCGGAGGCTTCGATGCCCTTCCAGCCAGCGATGGACGAACCGTCGAACGCGTGGCCGGACTCAAACTTGTCTTCATCGAAGTGCGAAACAGGCACGGAGACGTGCTGTTCCTTGCCACGGGTGTCAGTGAAACGGAAGTCAACGAACTTGACGTCGTTGTCCTTCACCATCTTCATCACGTCGGCGACGGTCTTGTTGGCCATCAGGAGCTCCTAGCAACAGGCTTAATGAAAGCAGGAAGAGAAATTTTTCTGTCTCTGGTCCAGAAACAGCGCGCAGTGTAATAGCAGAAAGCGTGCCTTCAGGCTGAGCGCGGACAAGCCGCACTCGGATTCGGTCCATGGCAGAGGGGGCGCAACCCCGGGATGCGCCATCTCTGGGCGCACCGCGAAGGGCCATGGCGCACATCGTGAAAACGAAGCGGCATGTGCCCCTTTGGCATTTGCACTATGTTTGTGCACTTTTGGATCCAAAATCAGCTTCGCACCGATTCGGGGCCTATTTCAGCACCAAACTGGATCAGGCCGTCACGCAAGGCGACGAACGCCGCATCCACCTCGCTCGCCAGGCCCTTCACGCCAAGCTCGATGTGGCGCCCATGCACCGGGTGGTCAACGCTGGGCAGAGAGAACACCTTGATGGGCGCGAAACGAGCCTCGATCTCGACCATCAAGGGCGTCAGGCGAGACTCGATGGCACCGTAGACCACCACCGAGCGCTCCACCAGGCGCCCTTGCCCGTGCAAGTCAGCGTGCAAGGTGTCGAGCGCCCAGGCCACCATGGGCCAGGCCATGACCGGAAAGCCTGGCACGAAGTGCACACGGCCCGCCAAAGAAAAGCCGGGGATGCGGTTGTAGGGGTTGGGGATGATGCTGGCACCCTGAGGGAAACGCCCCATCTCCAGGCGCCGGAGGGTGTCGGCCGATTCCGGCTCGAAGGGCACGCCCTCTTGCTCGGCCATTTCACGGCAGCGCATCAGGATCAAGTCGCGGGCCTCTGGGTGCAGCGCCAAGGGCTGACCGACGGCTTCGGCCGCACAGGCGCGGGTGTGGTCGTCGGGTGTGGCCCCGATGCCGCCAAATGAGAAGACGACGTCGCCACTGTCCAGCGCGTGGCGCAGGTCGGCGGTGATGCTCGCGGGGTCGTCGCCCACATAGCGCACCCAGGAGACCGCCATGCCCCGCTCGGTCAGGAGTTCGATGGCCTTGACCAGGTGCTTGTCCTGCCGGCGACCACTGAGGATTTCGTCGCCGATGATGATGAGGCCGATGCGCGGGTTCTGAGTGTCAGGCATGTTCTGAGTGAGGGAGGTTGGCCAACGAACTTGGCAGGGGCTCGGCTCGCAGCGCCGCCAGCGCCGCCAGCAGGAAGTGAGCAAACCACAGGCTCGAAAAAACGAACACCAGGGTGTAGAGCCACAGCGAGACGACCAGGATGAAAGGCGCCAGGACGATGGCCAGCACGCCCAGGGCCCACACGGCAGCAGGCGCTGCGCCCAGGTAGCCACAGACCACGCCCATGAGCAGCAAGGTCGTGCGGTGGCGCTGGATCAGGGTGTCCTGCTCTTGCGGCGTGGCAAAGTCGGCGAGGGTGTCGTGGGCCATGACGCGGTAGGTCAGCCAACCCCAGATCAAGGGTGGCACCACCAACGCGAACAAAGGGATCAGCCACAGCGGCAGGCTCAACACGAGTGCGCCCAGCGCGACCACGGTGGAGGCCAGGGACAAGGCGACC
>NZ_DCXA01000186.1:2583-7413 GCF_002328915.1 Aquabacterium sp. UBA2148 | reverse complement strand
CTGCTCAAAGCCTTCGTCGACGTCGCCAACCAGCCGCAGGACATGTCGGCCCGCCAGGTCGTGCTCTCGCGCGCCAAGGAATGGGTCAGCCGCGTCAACACCGCAGCCGACCAGCTCAACCAGCTGCAACTCGGCGTGGTCAGCGACATGGAGACCTCGGTCGCGCGCATCAACTCGCTGACACAGCAGATCGCCAAGGCCAACCAGGCGATCGCCTCATTCAGCGGCATCGGCCACACGCCCAACGACCTGCTCGACCAGCGCGACCAGCTCGTGCAAGACCTCAACAAGCTGGTGCAGGTCAACACGGTCGAAGCCGACGACGGCTCGCTCAACGTCTTCATGGGCGGCGGCCAGCTGCTCGTGCTCAGCAACAGCGCCGAGACGCTTTCGGTGGTGCGCGACCCGCTCGACAGCACCCTGGCCCGGGTGGCGCTGCGCACCAATGGCTCGGACCGCATCCTGGACTCGGACCAGATGGTAGGCGGCGCGATCAGAGGGCTGCTGACCTTCCAGGACACCGACATCGCGCAAACACGCGACAACCTGGACACCTTCGTTCAGCAGTTCGCCGACGCCATCAACGACCAGCAGGCGCTGGGGGTGGACCTCGAAGGCAACCCGCAGACGACCTTCGATGCAACGGGCGCGCCCGTCGGCATCCCCATCTTCCTGAACACCACCTCGGCGGCCACCGTCAGCCTGGCGCTGAACCAACCCAAGGGCCTGGCTGCTGCATCACCGCTGACCGCCGCCGTGGCACCCGCCAACCAGGGCACGCTGGCCATCGAGTCGCTGGTGATGAACCGCGCCCTGCCCGGCGTCAACGCGCTGGACTTCGGCTCGTCCCTGCCCACCAACGGCCAACCGCTGACCGTCATCTTCGAGCAGCCCAACCCGCTGGACCCGACACTGACCTACCGCTTCGTCGACGCCAGCGGCGTGCCCTACAAGGACGTCACGCCCGCCCGCATCTGGTCGGCCGGCACACCCATCAGCGATGCGGACGCAGGCTCGACGCCACCCGAGGCGCTGTTCATGGTCAACGTCACCGGCGTGCCCCGCCCGGGCGACCAGATCACCGTGGCCATCACGCAAAACCCCAGCGCCAACAACGGCAACGCCCGCGCCTTGCTCAAGCTGCGCGACCAGACCATCATCTCGCTGGACGGCAGCACCCAGGCCACCGTGACCGACGCCTACTCCCAGATGATCGGCAACCTCGGCGTGCTGGTGCAAAGCGGCAAGACCTCGGCCAGCATCTCCGCCACCCTCGCCGACACGAGCCAGCAGACCCTGACCAGCGTCACCGGCGTCAACCTCGACGAGGAAGCCGCCAAGTTGATCCAGTTCCAGCAGAGCTACCAGGCTGCGGCCAAGGTCCTGCAGATCGCCCAGTCCCTGTTCGACACCTTGCTGCAGACCGCTCGCGGTTGAGGAGCCTGATCATGCGCATCGTCACCGCCTACGCTTACGACACGGCCATCGCCAACCTGCAAAAGCGGCAGCAAGACCTCTCCGAGACGCAGACACAGCTGACATCGGGCAAACGCGTCAACCGGGCCAGCGACGACCCCACCGCCGCCGCCCGCGCCGAACGCGCCCTGGCCAGCATCGCTCGCTCCGAGGCCAACAAGCGCGCACTGGACGCCAGCGCCAACGTGATGGGCATCGCCGAATCCGCCCTGGGTGACTCGGTCGAGCTCTTGCAGTCGGCACGCGAAACCCTGGTGGCCGCCGGCAACGGCAGCTACAGCGACGGCGAGCGCAAGGCACTGGCCATCAAGCTGCGCGAGATCCGCAACCAGTTGCTCAACGTCGCCAACCGCCCTGATGGCGGCGGCGGCTACGTCTTCGGCGGCCAAGGCTCGTCGCAGCCCCCCTTCGTCGACAACACCACCGGCGTCAGCTTCGAAGCACAAGGCGGCGAGATGCTGGCCTCGTCGAGCGAGAAGCTCAACCTCACCGTCGATGGTGAACAGATCTTCCTGAAGTCCAAGACCGGCAACGGCATTTTCACCACCGGGCCGCTGGCTGGCAGCAACAGCGGCAAGGCCTGGATCAACTCCGGCACCGTGACCGACCCGTCTGCCCTGCCCTACCCCTCTGGCGGCGGCACCTCGGCCACCTACGAGCTGCGCTTTGCCACCAGCGGCAGCACCCGCACCTACGACATCGTCGACACCAGCACCGTGCCGGAAACCCCGCTGAGCACGGGCAACTCGTTCACCTCCGGCAAGGCCATCCAGATCCCCGGCCTGGGCATGGCGGTGGCGGTCTCGGGCGAGCCGGCCAACGGCGACGTCTTCACCATCGGCGAGTCGACCAACAGCCAGAGCATCTTCAAGACGCTGGACGACACCATCGCCGCGCTCAGCCAGGACAACGTGCTGGGCCCCACTGTGCAGCAGATCACCACCACCGGCATCACCGGGCTCGACAGCGTGCTCAACAACATCCAGGGAGCGCGCTCTGCGGTGGGCGAATCCCTGAACCGGATGGACGGCATCGACAACCGCATCAGCGCCTTGAAGCTGGCGGCACAGCAGGAAAAGTCTGCGGCGGAAGACCTGGACCTGACCGAAGCCATCTCCAAGTTCCAAGGCCAGCAAACCGGCTACCAGGTCGCCTTGCAGAGCTACGCGGCCGTGCAACAACTCTCGCTGTTCAATTACATCAACGGCTGACCCCCACCTCACCGCCCCGCCGACACCATGGACCACCCCATCCTCGGGCAAATCGCCCTGTCCTACAGCCCGGTCATCGACCGCAACCGGGCCGTCACCGCCACCCGGCTGACGGTCTGGCCCATCAACCCCAGCCAGAAGCTGGATGCGCCATCCTTGTTGAGCGCCTTGAGCGAGGTCTGGCCCGTCGGTGGCCCCGGGCTGTGGCTCAACGTGGCCAACGAGGGCCTGCTGCAGGACCTGATGGCCGCCCAGCCCGGCACGCACATCCTCATCGAGGTGCCCGCCTTCATGGCCTGCGACCGCGCCAACATCGACGCGCTGTGCACGCTGCACGCCAACGGCAGCACCCTGCTGCTCAAAGGCCGCCCCCTGAGCGAGCTGCCCAAGGAGGTGCTGCCCTGCTTCAAGCAGTCCATCATCGACTTCGAGAACGACCGGCGCAACGACGGCTCTGCCGCCCCCCAGGCCGCACCCGGTGCCGGCAATGGGCGCAGCATCAGCCACATCCAGGCGGGCGTGAGCAACGTGACCGAGATGGAAACCGCTTTCCGCCACGGCGCCACGGCCGTGCTCGGCTGGCCCATCGACGACGTCACCCAGGGCTCGAGCAAACCGGCGGACCAGCCCGCCCTGCAAGTCATCGTGCAGCTGATCGACCAGGTGCACCGCCAGGAAGAAATCGACGTGCTCGAGAACACCCTCAAGCATGACCCGCCCCTGGCCTACAAGCTGATGCGCTACATCAACTCGCCGGCCTTCGGCCTGTCGGTCGAGATCAGCTCCTTCCGCCACGCCATCATGATCCTGGGCTACCAACGCCTCAAGCGCTGGCTGGCCCTGCTGCTGGCCACCGCCTCCAAGGACCCGAACATGAAGCCCGTGATGTTCGCCGCCGTGCGCCGTGGCCTGGTCATGGAAGAGCTGGCCAAGGTCAGCGGCAACGAAGAGATGCGCAACGAGCTGTTCATCTGTGGCGTCTTCTCGCTGCTCGACCGCATGTTCCGCCAGCCGTTCAGCGAGCTGCTCAAAACCATCCCCGTGCCCGAGCGGGTCTACCAGGCCCTGGCCGACCAGACCGGCCCCTACGAGCCCTACTTCAAGCTGGTGCAAGCCATGGAGGGCAGCGACGTCTTCGACATCAAGGACGCCGCCGACCAGTTGATGATGGGCTTTGACGACATCAACGGGGCCTTGCTGGCCGCGATGGGCTCGGCTTCGCAGCTGGACTGATCCCCCGCGAACGATGGGGCGCATGCAAGCGCCCCGACGCCCCTCAAGTTGAGGGTAAACCCTTGCGAAAAAAAAGCCGATCGCTATCCTCGACGGCATGGATGCGCTGGCCCCCCTCATCGGTGTTCTGATCATGTCGATCGCCCTGATCGTCAACTTCTTTT
Source organism: Aquabacterium sp. UBA2148 (assembly GCF_002328915.1). Lineage (NCBI taxonomy): Bacteria > Pseudomonadati > Pseudomonadota > Betaproteobacteria > Burkholderiales > Sphaerotilaceae > Aquabacterium > Aquabacterium sp. UBA2148. The sequence goes on along the minus strand of NZ_DCXA01000186.1, from coordinate 3,329 downwards.
TCACCGCATGGAAGCTGGGCATCCTGCGCGCCTTCGGGCGCCGACGGGTGTTGAGCTGGCGCGTGCTCGCAGCCGGTGCCATCTCGGCGTGCCTGCCACTTGCCGGCGCCATGATCACGCTGGCCGCCATCCCGGCCGATGACGGCGTCAAGGTCGCCATGAACGCCGCGCAGCTCGCCTTCGAGCTCGGCCTGACGGGCTTCGTGCTGCACCTCGTCAACGACCAGGTCGTGAACTGGGCGGGAGCCATGCGGCAGGCGTGATCCGCAGCGTGCTCCACCGCCCGACCAGCCTCACCTGCGACGCCCTCTCAGGCTGACCCGCTCGCGGGCAAGGCCGCACCCCGCGCCGTAAGATGCGGCATGCACGCGGACACCCCCTACGACGACCTCACCCCCGACCTCATCCTCGACGCCCTGGAGGCCTGCGGGCAGCGCGTCGATGGCCGCCTGCTGACGCTCAACTCCTACGAAAACCGCGTCTTCCAGGTCGGGCTCGACAGCGGCCACATGGTGGTGGCCAAGTTCTACCGCCCTGGGCGCTGGAGCGACGAGCAGATCCTGGAAGAACACGCCTTCGCGCTCGAATTGGCCGCGGCCGAAGTGCCTGCCGTGCCCCCCATGGCGCTGACGCACGAATTGCCTTACGCACGCGAGGCCGCACGCGTGACGGGCACCCCGCCCACGCTGGCGCACTTCAAAGGCCACCGCATCGCCGTGGCCCACCGCCGGGGCGGGCGCCCGCCC
>NZ_DCXA01000186.1:743-2495 GCF_002328915.1 Aquabacterium sp. UBA2148 | reverse complement strand
GCCGGGGCGGGCGCCCGCCCGAGCTCGAAGACCCCGAGGTGCTGCGCTGGATCGGCCGCTTCCTGGCGCGCCTGCACCAGGTCGGCGCCCAGCGCCCCTTCACCCACCGACTGCGCCTGGACGCCAACACCCTGGGCTGGCAGGCTCACCAGTGGCTGGCCGAGCACGACACCATCCCGCTCGAAGTGCGCGAACCCTGGCTGGACACCGCCCGCCAAGCGCTGGAGCTGGTGGAAGCCGCCTTCGCCAGCATCGACGGCCTGCGCTGGCTGCGCGTGCACGGGGACTGCCACCCCGGCAACGTGCTGTGGACACCGCAAGGCCCGCACTTCGTCGACCTCGACGACGCTGGCATGGGCCCTGCCGTGCAGGACCTGTGGATGCTGGTCAGCGGCGAGCCCGACGAACGCCGCCGCCAGCTCGACGCCCTGCTCGAAGGCTACGAATCGATCGCCGAATTCGACTGGCGCGAGCTCAAGCTCATCGAGCCCCTGCGCACGCTGCGCCTGATCCACCACAGCGCGTGGCTGGCGCGCCGCTGGCATGACCCGGCCTTCCCCGCCGCCTTCCCCTGGTTCGAATCGGGCACCTACTGGCAGCAGCAGCGCGACCAGTTGCGCCAGCAGATCGACCTGATGGCCACGGCGGCCCCAGACCACGCCAGCCAGCTCGGCATCGCCAACTGGGGCCAGCAAGACGATGGCGACGCCGATGCCGACCTGAACTGGGATCGCTGACGGCGCAACAGCGCCAGTCCACCAGCCCAGCCCTGCCCTGCACCCGTTCACCCGAGGAGGCCAAATGCCCGAGACGACGAAACCGCAGACCGCCCCAGCCCCCCAGCCCGTGCTGTACGACTTCAAAATGGCGCCCAGCCCGAGGCGCGCCCGCATCCTGCTGGCCGAAAAAGGCATCGCCCACGAGACGGTGATCATCGACCTGGCAGCAGGCGAACACCTCGGCGACGCCTACCGCGCCATCAACCCGCAATGCACCGTGCCCGCGCTCAAACTGCCGGACGGCACCGTGCTGCCCGACAACCAGGCGATTGCCGCTTGGGCCGAAGCCGCGTACCCCGAGACACCCCTGCTGGGCCGCACCCCGGTGGAAAAGGGCATGGTGGCCAGCTTCGTGGCGCGCATCGAGTTCGAAGGCCTGCTGGCGGTGGCCGAGGCCTTTCGCAACACGCACCCTGCGATGAAAGATCGTGCCCTCACCGGTGCCGCCAACGTGCCGCAAATCCCCGAGCTGGGCAGCCGCGGCCAGGCCAGGGCCATGCGCTTCTTCGGCGAACTCGACGCCCACCTGAGTGACCGCGACTTCATCTGTTGCGACCACTTCACCTGGGCCGACATCACCGCCGTGGTGCTGACCGACTTCGCTCGCGTCATCGGGTTCAAACCAGGCGAACAACACCCGAACCTGCTGCGCTGGCGCACCGCGCTGGCCGAACGCCCCTCGCTCAAGGCCTGAGCCTGAGCCTGCCCTCGCTCGCGCTCAAGCTCACGCCATCAAGCCACAGAAGGAGTCCTCCGATGATCGACCTCTACACCGCCGCCACGCCCAACGGCCACAAGGCCTCCGTCGCGCTCGAAGAGCTGGGCCTGCCCTACACCGTGCACCCCATCAACCTGGCCAGCAACGAGCAGAAGCAACCCTGGTTCCTGGCCATCAACCCCAACGGCCGCATCCCGGCCATCATCGACCGCGAGGCCGACGACTTCGCGGTCTTCGAGTCGGGCGCCATCCTCA
>NZ_DCXA01000186.1:0-655 GCF_002328915.1 Aquabacterium sp. UBA2148 | reverse complement strand
CTTCGAGTCGGGCGCCATCCTCATCTACCTGGCCGAAAAGACCGGTCGCCTGATGCCCAGCGACGCCAAGGGCCGCTCGCGTGTCATCCAGTGGCTGATGTTCCAGATGGGGGGCGTGGGCCCGATGATGGGCCAGGCCAACGTCTTCTTCCGCTACTTTCCGGAGAAAATCCAGCCCGCCATCGACCGCTACCAGAACGAGTCGCGCAGGCTGTTCGAGGTGCTGGACGGTCAACTGGCGCGCGAAGAGTGGCTGGCTGGCGATTACTCGATTGCCGACATCGCCAACTGGTGCTGGGTGCGCACGCACAAGTGGTCGGGCGTGTCGGTGGAGGGGCTGCCGCACCTGCAGCGCTGGCTGGATGCGATGAAGGCCAGGCCGGCGTGCCAGCGCGGCATCGAGGTGCCTGTCAAAGTGGACAGCCTGGTCACCCCCGACAAGGAAAAGGACGCCAAGGCGTTCATCGAAGCGGCACGGGGGATGGTGCAGCGCTGAGGAACCACGCGACGCTGCGCATGGCTGCGCAGGCCCGGCGGCTGCGTGGCGTGGGCTTCGATGCCCTGGTCTGGCAGGCGCCAGCTACAGCTTGTCGAACGGACTCAGCACACCGCGCCCACCCCGATTCATCACATGGGTGTAGATCTGCGTGGTTTT
>NZ_DCXA01000137.1:0-5999 GCF_002328915.1 Aquabacterium sp. UBA2148 | reverse complement strand
AGGCACCTGGGTGTGATCGCTTTGTTGGGTGGGGTGGCAATGCTCGGCGCACAGGCCAGGGTTGGCTTGGTCCAGATGCTTGCCCAAGCCTTCGCCCATCTGCTCACAATCCACCATGGCGCCCATCGCTGTGATGGCGTCGGCGGGGGCATTGCCGGAGAAGACGTTGCTGGGGCAGGCGTAGGCCGCCACGCTCATCTGCGCGAACAGGATCACGCCGACCATCAGTCGGCAAATCCAATGCTTGAGCGCGCGAGGCATGGTCATGCGGCCACCTGCTCTGCGGGTCGGGGGGCGTGATCGACCAGGGCCGCGATGATGGGGCAGTGATCGCCCTTGGCCGACTTCTGGCAACAAGTGACCAAGCTTTCTAGGGCAACGGCCATGGCTTCCAGTTGTGTGGCTCGCTGACGGATGTCCAGCACACGTTGTTGGGTGATCTCCCGCACGCGAACCTGATCGGTCTCGGCGCTCAAAGACACCAGCGAGGCCACGTCATCGAGGGAGAAGCCCAACTCTTGTGCGCGCTTGATGAAACGCAGGCGCCGCACGTCACCCTCGTCGTAATGCCGAAAGCCATTGCCCTCACGGGCAGGCTCACGCAACAGCCCGCGCCGCTGGTAAAAGCGCACCGCTTCCACCCCGACCCCTGCGGTGTCGGCGAGCTTGCGAACGGTGAAGGCGTGGGTGGGCATGTGGAACGGTTTTACAGAAAGTCTGTACTTAAGAACGAAGTTTAATCAAGTCAGATGCCGCTCGTCAAATTGGCTTTTTCGCCTCGGGTGCGGATCATGGCGAGCGGAACAGCTTGTTGTACTCAAATGGCCGGGTCACTGTTGCGGTGATCCTGGCTGCCTTTGGGTGCAGCGGGTTGATGAGGGCAGCAAACTCCTCTGGCACGATCACCGATGGCACCAGCAAGATCGGGGAGCGAAGGGATGTCAGCCAGGCTGAGCCGATCTTGACGCTGGCGCCGCCCGCGGGGATGGCCGACCAGGCAGGAGGCAGAGAGGCAAGTGCCACCACCTCGTGCAACGCCCACACGTCGTCGGGTACCTCGATCTCCACCAAAAAACGATTGAGCGGCAAGCCAGCATCATCAATGTGCGCCGCCGTCTCTAACACAGCAATGGCGATGGTCGGGGCGCTGTAAACAACGGGCTGCTTCTCGTCGTTCCAACGTCCCGGTGAAGCCGCAGCCCCGCCACCGCTGAGGTCAGTTGCAGCGTATTTGCGCGTCTCTGCCGCGATGCGCCACAACTTCACAGGTAGGCACCGCTTCGCATGGCACCCAGCAGTTGGGCCACGATCTCCACGCCGGTGGGCGTATCCAGATAGTCAGCGGGTTTGCGTCCGCCCAGGGCGGGTTGGGGGCGCTCAATCCATTGGCCCAGCCATTTCACGGTGTCAAAACCATTTGCATCGGCTGCTGTGCTGTCTTCAACGATGTCCTGGGCGATGCCCAGCAACTTGATCATGCCGATGGCTGCCAGGCCTGCGCGGCCATCGACCACCGCCCCAGCCGCAGACTTGCGTGCCGCCGTTGCGGGTGGGATGCGCAACATCGCGAACACCCTGGAAGAGGGCAATTCCATCCGCTTGGACAGATCCGTGATGAAAGTGCCCGCCACGCCATGGCGCTCCATCTCCACCATCTGCACAGGGGTGGCCTCATGCACTTGCTTGAGGTAGGCATCCACGCCCTGGCTGCGTTTGTAGCCAAGCAACACACCACCGCCAGCAGTAACAGGAGCGGATGTCTTGACGGGGCGAAACTCTCCTGAAGGCTGGCGAGCACGGCTGGTCGGGCTGAGTCCTGTGGCCGCAATGGCTTTGACGCCTTTGCCAGAGGTGCGCTTGGCCGCAGCAGGGTGTTTGTTGGTTACAGGCGCCATGGTCATCCCCAAGGACAATATCTCAATTGATATGAAGTCTAATCTCAATTGGGCGAAATTGCCAGTAACAGCGGCTGCAGCCCTTGCGATCTGAGCCGCCTGTCAACGCGTACGTCGCCTGGCAGAAGCCTTGGCTACGCCGGTTCTGCGCAAGCGAGCGGAGCTGGCCGAGGCGATCCACATGGGTGATACACCCCTGCTGGAAACCAGCATGACCCCACGCGAGATGAATCCGCATTTGTATCCCGCTCGCCAGAATGCGACGCTAGCTTGTGGATGGTTAACGGTTCAACGCATGCGCCGCGAACCGGTCATCCAGCACGGTTCCAAACGCGTGGTTGGAGAAATTGCTGAGCGTCTTCACCGCCACAGCCAGGATCAGCCACAAGATGTGTTGCTCCTGGAAGCCTGCGTGCAAAAAGGCCTGAACAGTTTCAGGCGACGGACGGCCCTGAGTGTTCACCAACTCGGTGGCCAGCGCATGCAGGGCGCTCAGGCGGCTGTCGGAAATGGGCTGGCGTGCGCGGATCGCCTGCAACACGGCCGCAGGCACATTTGACACCTTGTCGGCGATCATGCTGTGTGCCGCCGCACAGTAGTCACACCCGTTGGCCATGCTGATCGCCAGGAAAGCCACTTCCTGCTCGGCGGGCGCCAGACCCGACTCTTTGCGAAACAGTCCATAGCCGTGCAGGTAGGTGCCCAAGACGGCTGGCACGTTCACCATGTTGGCGTACATGTTGGGAATGAAGCCCACTTGCTTGAGGGCTTGTTCAAGCAAGGGCTTTTGCTGGTTGTTGGCGGTTTGCAGCGTGATGGCGGGCAGGGTGCGAAGGTAGGCTTGAGTGGGCATGTTGGCTCCTTGGTGGTCACGAATCACAGATCCTTGGGCAGCTCGTTTTGAATGCGCGGCCAGGTGGCATTGGCTTGGTCGAGGTGTGCGGGCACGTTCTCCAGCCACTTCTTTTGAACATCTTTGTTGAGGTTCAGGTACAGGCGGCCATCAACGATGCGCCATGCATTCAAGTCGACATCCAGTTTCTTGCCGAGTGCCACACCCATGGCGCAGAAGCCGCCAAATGCCGGCGCGTACTTCTGGGGCGATTGCTTGAACATCTGACGGTTGCTTTCGTTGGCAAAGCGGTAGGTGACACCCTCGTGGGTGGCCGTCAACTGCGCTTGTCCTGGCGTTGGTTTACCCACCGTGAAAAAGGCGACGGGGTCATGGCCTTGAAGCGCCAAACCGTGAGCGTCGACATTGACCGATCGAGTTGAGTTCTCGTCGTAGGCATGCACCGCGGTGCTCATCAGGCCTGTGGCGGCCAAGGCCAAGGTGGCATGCTTCAAGAAGCGGCGGCGGGATGAGAGCAAAGTGGATTTCATGATCGTCCTGGCGTTGAAGGTTGAACGGTGGCTGCGCAGTGCAGACAACTTCACTGTAGGGATGGAGACAAGACGATGGGCGATCAATAATCTTCATGTACCGATCAATCGTCTCGATGTCATGGACCGACTTTCTTTGTTGCTGCAACGCTTCTCGCTCAGTGCCGGTGTGTTCTATGCCGGACAGTTGTGCGGCATCCACCACTTTGACCAAGACCCCGCACGTGGGCACGTGCATCTGGTGCGGCGTGGCCCGGTGCGACTGACGGGCATGCCTGAATCTGCACAACGCATCGAGCAGCCGACACTGGTGTTCATGCCCCGGCCAGACGCCCACCGCTTGATTGCTGATGAACATGAAGGGGCCGATGTGGTGTGCGCCAACATTCTGTTTGGTGCCGGTGGGCGTAACCCCATCACCGATTCGTTGCCAGGCATGGTGCTGGTGCCGCTGGCCGATCTGCCTGGGGCCGAGGCCTTGCTGAGCCTGCTGGATGAAGAAGCCTTCACGCCGCATTGCGGTCGGCAAGCGGCCTTGGATCGCTTGTGCGAAATCTTGCTGATTCGCCTGTTGCGTTACTGCATGGACCAGGGCATCACCCAAGGGGGCGCACTGGCCGGGCTTTCAGACGTACGCCTGTCCAAGGCCTTGATGGCCTTGCATGAACATCCCGAGCACGACTGGACGCTGGACACCATGGCCGATCTGGCTGGCATGTCAAGGGCACGGTTCGCCGTGCATTTCAAAGAGGTGATGGGGCAGACGCCTGCCGACTACCTGAGCGACTGGCGCATCGCGCTGGCGCAAAGCCGGCTGCGAGAGGGGCGGCCCATCAAGGCCCTGGCCCAAGAGCTGGGCTACGCCAACCCGTCGGCGCTGTCACGGGCCTTCAGCGCCCGCACGGGGCTCTCGCCGCGCGACTGGCTGCGCCGAGAGACCCTGGGCGCCTCACCCACGAGCTGACATCGCCCCACGGCGCGTGACATGTCGGCCGGCTCGGTAGAATCGCACCGTTGGTCCTTCCTGGGCCGACGGCGTTCTCAGGGCGGGGTGGAACTCCCCACCGGCGGTATCCGTGCTTCGGTGCGGGAGCCCGCGAGCGCCCACCGCGCCCCATGTGGGCTCGGTGGGGTCAGCAGACCTGGTGCGAAGCCAGGGCCGACGGTCACAGTCCGGATGAAAGAGATCGCGTGTTGTCAGCGTTGGCGCCTTGGGGTGCGAACGCTGCGTTCGCGCGCGCCCTGATTCAGGTTTTTGTCCCACGAGACTTCCATGAATCAGACTTCGACTCAAGCAACTTCCCAAGCCGTTCGCATCGCCATCGTGTCGGCCTCCTGGCACCGCGACATCGTGGCCCAGGGCACCGACGCCATGAAGGCCGAGCTGGCCCGCAGCACCGAGCTGCCCAGCGAGGTGGACCACTTCGAGGTGCCCGGTGCCTTCGAGATCCCGCTGCACGCGCAGCGCCTGGCCCGCTCGGGGCGCTATGCCGCCATCCTGACCTGCGGGCTGATCGTCAACGGTGGCATCTACCGCCACGAGTTCGTCACCTCGGCAGTCATCGACGGCCTGATGCGCGTGCAGCTCGACACCGACGTGCCCGTGTTCTCGGCCGTGCTGACGCCGCGCGATTTCCACGACCACGCCGAGCACCAGGCCTTCTTCCACCAGCACTTCGTCAAGAAGGGCGAAGAGGCCGCCAGGACCTGCGTGGCCACGCTGCAAAGCCTGGCCAGCTTGCCTGGCATGGCAGTCCCTCAAGCCCTGGCGGCGTGAGCTCAGGGCATGCGCACCCTGCTCATCGTCCAGCACAGCCTGACCGGCGGCACCTTGCAGATGGCCCAGGCCGCTGCCGAGGGCGCCATGGCCGAAGGCGGTGTGCAGGTGCGCCTGCTGCACGCCGCGCAAGCCGGCCCTGAAGATGTGCTGGCCGCCGACGGCTACCTCTTCGCCACGCCGGAGAACCTGGCGGCCATCAGCGGCCAGCTCAAGGACTTCTTCGACCGCTGCTACTACCCGGCGCTCGACCGCCTCAACGGCCGCCCTTATGCCAGCCTGATCTGCGCCGGCAGCGACGGCCACAACGCAGCGCGCCAGATCGAGCGCATCGCCACCGGCTGGCGGCTGCGCGCGGTGGCCGAGCCCTTGATCGTGTGCACGCACGCGCAAACGCCCGAGGCCATCCTCGCGCCCAAGCACATCGGCGAGGACGAGCTGATGGCCTGCCGCGCGCGGGGCGAGTCGATGGCAGCGGGACTGGCGCTGGGCGTGTTCTGATAAAGCGCCACCCATGAGCAGGAATTCTGGGGCAAGCTGAGCCTGACTTTCAAACCAGAACCGACAGCAGACGCGCGGAGAACACGGTTTTCTCCTTACCCCAGCGGGCTTCCGGGGCGATTCATCCCCACGCACGCGGGGAACACAACAGACATGGGTGGTCCTCCTGGTCAGCGGCCGGTTCATCCCCACGCACGTGGGGAACACACCTGCGTCCATGCGGTAGTGCGTGCGGTAACCGGTTCATCCCCACGCACGTGGGGAACACACGCTGGTGAGGTCGGTGGCCAGGGTCTCGTCCGGTTCATCCCCACGCACGTGGGGAACACATCGCCAGGATTGCCGCCCTCCAGGCGCTGATCGGTTCATCCCCACGCACGTGGGGAACACGCCAGTTGCATGGTGTCCAGGCCCTTGAAGCGCGGTTCATCCCCACGCACGTG
>NZ_DCXA01000144.1:0-13088 GCF_002328915.1 Aquabacterium sp. UBA2148 | reverse complement strand
GGGCAGTTTGGGTGGCCGCCGGGGCCCCATACGGGTGGCCGCACGCGGAGTCAGTTGATGCAGTTGGAGGCCCTGCGCCCACACCTTGGCGCCGATCTAGGTCGACTTCAGAGCCTGTACCAGGAGCAAAGCTGGCGTGCCACCTTGCCCGAGTCTCTGCCCGACGCCGATTTGTTGGCCTTGGCTAGGGACTTTCGCCGCGTCGAGGCGTCGCTCCAAATCGCCGATGAGGATGAATCTCCTCCGTCCATGGCCTCAGCCTTGTTTGTCGTCTCTAGCTTGCTGACTCGCGAGGAGCGGACTGAGGCGCCCCCGGCATTGCGCATCACTCAGGAGGGGCTGATGAGGGCCATGCAGATTTATCAGTGGGGGCTCGAACGGGAGATCGTGCGCCGCATTGTCGGAGTTCCAGAAGCACCTCAAACAAGCAATCTGATCGAAAATCTTGAGAGGTGCGCTGCAGGCTGAACTGCATCGCAATCGAGTGAGGTTCCGCTTTAGCCCTTGCGTTGAGCGAAGACCGCCGCACCGCGGTCGATGTCGAGCGCTCGGTCAACGAGTACCTGCACCGCCAGGACTGGCGCATCCACGCCAACGCCAACCAGGGTTATTCGCTGGGCGGGCTCATCCTCAACGTGTCGGGCAAGGTGATCGCCAACTACTGGCTCAGCCACGTCTACCCGCCGCAGGTCGGGCAGGCGCACCGCGACGCCGACTTCCACATCCACGACCTCGACATGCTCTCGGGCTACTGCGCAGGCTGGTCGCTGCGCACGCTGCTGCACGAGGGCCTCAACGGCGTGCCGGGCAAGGTGGAGGCGGGGCCGCCCAAGCACCTGTCGTCGGCCGTGGGGCAGATCGTCAACTTCCTGGGCACGCTGCAGAACGAGTGGGCGGGGGCGCAGGCCTTCAGCTCCTTCGACACCTACCTGGCGCCCTACATCCGCAAAGATGGCCTGGCCTACGAGCAGGTGCGCCAGTGCCTGCAAGAGCTCATCTACAACCTCAACGTGCCTTCTCGCTGGGGCACGCAGACGCCGTTCACCAACCTGACGTTTGATTGGGTCTGCCCCGAGGACCTGCGCGAGCAGGTGCCCGTCATCGGCGGCGTGGAGATGCCGTTCGCCTATGGCGACCTGCAGGCCGAGATGGACATGATCAACCGCGCCTACATCGACGTGATGATGGCGGGCGACGCGCGCGGGCGGGCCTTCACCTTCCCCATCCCCACCTACAACATCACCCAGGACTTCGACTGGGACCACCCCAACACCGAGGCCCTGTTCGAGATGACGGCCAAGTACGGCCTGCCGTACTTCCAGAACTTCGTGAACTCGGAGCTGCAGCCGCACATGATCCGCTCGATGTGCTGCCGCTTGCAGCTCGATCTGCGCGAGCTGCTCAAGCGCGGCAATGGCTTGTTCGGATCGGCTGAGCAGACCGGCTCGCTGGGCGTGGTGACGCTGAACTGCGCGCGGCTGGGCTTCCTGCACGCGGGTGACGAGCCAGGCCTGCTGGCGCGCACCGACCACCTGTTGCAGTTGGCCAGCCAGAGCCTGGAGATCAAGCGCAAGGTCATTCAAGGGCACATGGACGCGGGCCTGTTCCCGTACACCAAGCGCTACCTGGGCACGCTGCGCAACCACTTCTCCACCATCGGCGTGAACGGCATCAACGAGATGATCCGCAACTTCACGCAGGACCTGGAAGACATCACCACGCCTTGGGGCGAGGCCTTTGCGCTGCGCTACCTCGATCACATCCGCGAGCGCATCACGGCCATGCAGGAGGCCACGGGCCACCTCTACAACCTCGAAGCCACGCCTGCCGAGGGCACGACCTACCGCTTCGCGAAGGAAGACCGTTTGCGCTTCCCCGGCATCCTGCAGGCGGGCACGGTGGAGGAGCCTTACTACACGAACTCGTCGCAACTGCCGGTGGGTTTTTGCGACGACCCCTTCGAGGCCCTGGCTCGGCAAGAGGCCTTGCAGCGCAAGTACACCGGCGGCACGGTGCTGCACCTGTACCTGGGCGAGCGGGTGTCGTCGGCGCAGGCTTGCAAGAACCTGGTGCGGCGCGCGCTGGGGCGCTTTCGGCTGCCCTACATCACCATCACGCCGACGTTCTCGATCTGCCCCACGCACGGCTACCTGGCTGGCGAACACGCCTTTTGCCCGCGTTGCGATGAAGAAGCCTTGGCGCGTCGCCAGGCTTCGGGCAACGAGGCCTTGCCCAACCCCGTTTGATCAACCCGACTGAAGGAGCCTCCATGACCTGCACCGCACGCACCCCCGACGCACCTCATCCGCTGCTGGCCGAACACGAGCGCCAGCGCTGCGAGGTCTGGACCCGGGTGATGGGCTATCACCGACCCATGGCCTCGTTCAACGTGGGCAAGAAGGGGGAGTTCCATGAACGACAGTATTTCGTCGAGCCCGATCACGTTCAGGCCTGCGCCAGTTGAGCACCGCCTGATCCCGCCCCTGGACGTCGGGGGCTTCACGCCCTTGAGCACCACCGACTGGCCGGGCCAACTGGCCGCGGTGGTGTTCGTGCAGGGCTGCCCCTGGCGTTGCCACTACTGCCACAACCCATCGCTGCAGCCGCGCGAGTCGGGCTGTGGCCGAGACTCCCACACCTGGGACAGGTTGCTGGGCACCTTGCAGCAACGCCAGGGTCTGCTTGACGGCGTGGTGTTCAGCGGTGGTGAGCCCACGCTGGACGCTGCGCTGGAGCGCTCCATGCACGAGGTGCGTGCGCTGGGTTTCCAGGTGGGGCTGCACACAGCCGGGCTGTACCCGCAGCGCCTGGCCAAGGTCCTGCCCCTGGTCGACTGGGTGGCGCTGGACATCAAGACCGAGTTCGAGGACTACAAGGCCATCACCTCGGTGCCGCGCAGCGGCGAGCCGGTGCGCGAGAGCCTGGCCCTGGTGCTGGCCAGCGGCAAGGCCCACGAGCTGCGCACCACCTGGCACCCCGACCTCATCCCCGAGGCCGCGCTGATGCGCATGGCGCGCATGCTCAAGTCGATGGGCGCGAGGCATTGGGTGCTGCAGGGCTACCGGGCCACGCCGGTGACCGAGGCAACGCTGGGGCCGGGCGAGCGCACGCCGCCCGATGAACTGGTGGCGCGGCTCAGTCGCATCGGCCCTGCGCTCAGCGTGCGTTGAAGGCAGGGCACACGTGGGCACCTTGATCCGCATCCATTCCTGCCGCCCGATTTGATCTGCATTGCCCGCTGATTCGAGGGGTGGACGCCTGGTTCATCGGACGGTTTGATCACGCGCAATGTCAGATTTTGGCGCCATCCCAACAATGGCCTCACCGGTGTGAAAGGCGATGCCGTTCGGGTCGCGCGCCGGTAGCCGAAAGGGGACAAGCGATGAAGCAAGCCATCCACATGTTGACGCGCTACCGTGGGTTCATCTTCGGGGTGGGCGCATCGGCCCTGGCCATGTCGGCGGCGTGGGCCACCTGGTCGGTGCTGGGGCCTGACACGCCCGTGCAGCAGGTCTTCAAGGGCAACGGTCGGCTGGAGATCCAGCGCGTTGAGGTGGCCACCAAGTTCGCCGGCAAGGTGCTGAGCGTGGAGGTGCGCGAAGGCCAGTCGGTCAAGGCCGGCGACGTCATCGCCCGCATGGACACGGCCGACTTGGTGGCGCAACTGGCCGGCGTGCAGGCCATGCGGCAGCGCGCCATGCAGGCCATGGGCCGCGCGCAGGGCGAGGTGCAGGTGCAGTCGATCAAGGCGCGCGTGGCGCAGCTGGAGTTCGACAACGCGGCCGACCTGCGCAAACAAGACCTGGTGTCCGACTCGGAGCTGCAGCGCCGCCAGGCCCAACGCGATGGCGAGCGCGCGGGCATCTCGATCGCCACGTCGGCGATGGGCGAGGCCAAGGCCGCCAAGGAAGAAGCCGAAGCTGGCATGCTGCGCCTCAAGCAAGCCATCGACGACCACACGCTGCGTGCGCCGGTGGATGGCCGCATCGAGCACCGCGTGGTCGAGCCGGGGGCGGTGATTCCGGCGGGTGGGCGCGTGGCCACGGTGCTGGACACGACGCTGGTGCACATGACGGTGTTCGTGTCGTCGGCCGTGGCCGGGCAGGTGAAGCTGGGGGATGAGGCGCGCATCGTGCTCGACGCCGCGCCCGACCTGCCGCTGCCGGCGCGCGTGTCCTTCGTGTCTTCGGAGGCGCAGTTCACGCCCAAGCACGTGGAGACGCGCAACGAGCGCGACAAGCTGACCTACCGCGTCAAGCTCACGGTGCCACCCGATGTGGCCGCGCGCCACGTCAGCCTGCTCAAAGGTGGTTTGACGGGCATGGGCCATGTGCGCGTGGCCCCGCGGATGGTGGAGCCCGAATGGCCCGAGCCGGCCAGCGAGGAACGTCGGCGCGTGAGCGCGTGGCGCTGAAGCACCGGCACACCCACGCACAAAGGACGGCACCCCATGCACCCCGCAGTTTCGCTGCAGGACGTGTCGCACCGCTACGGCGAAACGCTGGCGCTGCAGAACGTCACCCTGAGCCTGCCCACCGGCTGCACCGTGGGCCTGGTCGGCCCCGACGGCGTGGGAAAGTCCACGCTGCTGTCGATCGTGGCGGGCGTCAAGCGCATCCAGGACGGCCTGGTCGAGGTGATGGGCACCGACCTGGGCGACGCCGCCGCGTGTCAGCGTCTGTTGCCGCGCATCGCCTACATGCCGCAGGGGCTGGGGAGGGCGCTGTACCGCTCGCTCTCGGTCTACGACAACGTGGATTTCTCCGCGCGGCTGTTCGGCGTGCCCGAGGCAGAGCGCGACGCACGCATCCGCCGCCTGCTGGCGGCCACGGGCATGGGGCCGTTTGCCGATCGACCAGCCGGCAAGCTGTCGGGTGGCATGAAGCAGAAGGTGGCCCTGTGCTGCGCCCTGGTGCACGACCCCGACCTGCTCATCCTCGACGAGCCGACCACTGGCGTGGACCCGCTCTCGCGCCGCCAGTTCTGGGCCCTGGTCGAAGGCCTGCGCCGGCAGCGGCCGAACATGACGGTGCTGGTGGCCACGGCCTACATGGAAGAGGCCGAGCGCTTCGAGCACCTGGTGGCCATGGCCGATGGTCGCGTGCTGGTGAGCGCGCCCACGGCTGAGGTGCTGGCCAGCACGCAGTCGGTGCACCTGGAAGAGGCCTACATCAAGCTCTCGCAGGGTGGGGCGGCCGAACCCTTGGTCATCCCGCCCTTGCCGGATTTTGGTGGCGAGCCGGCCATGGAGGCCGAAGGCCTGACGCGCCGGTTCGGGGACTTCACCGCGGTCAGCGACGTCAACTTCCGCATCGAGCGCGGCGAGATCTTCGGCTTCCTGGGCTCGAACGGCTGCGGAAAGACCACGACGATGAAGATGCTCACGGGCCTGCTCGACATCACCGAAGGCCGGGCCCGCCTGCTGGGCAAGCCGGTGGACGCGGGGGACCTGAGCACGCGGCTGCACATCGGCTACATGTCGCAGCTGTTCTCGCTGTACGAGGAGCTGTCGGTGCGCCAGAACCTGTGGCTGCACGCTCGGCTGTACCGCATGGACCCGGCCACGGTGCCCGAGGCCATCGAGTCGTCGCTCGCGCAGTTTGATCTGCTGGGCCATGCCGAGGCGCCGCCGGCCAGGTTGTCGCTGGGCATCCGGCAGCGGTTGCAGCTGGCCGCCGCGTGCTTGCACAAGCCGGAGGTGCTGATCCTCGACGAGCCCACATCGGGCGTCGACCCCGCGGCGCGCGACCTGTTCTGGCGCCACCTCGTCCGCCTCTCGCGCGAGGAGGGCGTCACGCTGTTCGTGTCCACGCACTTCATGAACGAGGCGCAGCGCTGCGACCGCATCTCGCTGATGCACCACGGGCGCGTGCTGGCCGTGGGGGCGCCGCAGGCTTTGTGCGAAGAGCAGGGCTGCGAGACGCTGGAGCAGGCCTTCATCGACCACCTGGAGGCCGATGCGAAGACCGGGCACCTGCAGGCGCCGCCTGAGCACGTGTTCGATGAGGCCGAGGCCTTCTATGTGGCCGGCGAACTTGAGCCAGGCCCGGTGGCAGCGGACACGGCATCGGCCGAATCGTCCATGTGGCAAGCCTGCCAAGCCTGGTGGCGCCGCACGTGGGCCTTCGCCCGCCGCGAGGCCATGGAGCTGCGCCACGATGCCATCCGCCTGACCTTTGCCGTGCTGGGGCCGCTGATCATGCTGTGCGCCGGCACCTGGGGCCTGAGCTTCGACGTCGATCGCATCGCCTATGCGGTGGTCGACCGCGACCAGAGCACCGAGAGCCGCGAGCTGGTGGCGCAGTTCGAGGGCTCGCCTTACTTCGAGCCCATCGCGGTCGATGAACGCGAACGCCTGGAAGGCCCCGGCGGCATCGACCAGGCCCTGCGCGCCTCGCAGGCCTGGATGGTGATCGACATCCCGCCGGGGTTCGGTCGCGACCTGGTGGGCATGCGCCACCCCGAGGTGGCCTTCCACGTGGACGGTGCCAACCTCACGCGCGCCACCCACGTGGCCAACAACGCCCGGGCCATCGCGCTGGCGCATTCGCTGGCTTATGCGCGCGGCATCCCGGGGGCGGACGTGCCCGAGCTGCCCGTGCGGGTCGAGCCCCGGCTTTCGTTCAACCAGGACTACCGCTCCATCCACACCTTCGCGCCGGGCGTGCTGATGCTGTCGCTGACGCTGGTGCCGGCCATGCTGACCGCGCTGGGCGTGGTGCGCGAACGAGAGATGGGCACCATCCTCAACCTGTGTGCGGCGCCGGGCTCGGTCAGCGAGTTCCTGATCGGCAAGCAACTGCCCTACATCGCCCTGACCACGCTGGCCTTCGGGCTGCTGGTGGCGGTGCTGCACCTCGTGTTCGGGGTGAGCGTGCGCGGCAGCTTCATCGGCCTGGGCGTGGGCGCGCTGGCCTACGCGGTGGCCGTCACAGGCCTGGGCATGCTGGTGTCGGCCTTCGTGCAGACGCAGGTGGCGGCGCAGTTCCTCACCGCCATCGTGTGCGTGATCTTCACCACCAGCTTCGCCGGCCTGCTCAGCCCGGTCTCGACGCTGCAAGGCCCCAGCCGCGTGCTGGCCGCGGCCTTCCCGGCGGCCTGGTTCCAGGAGATCAGCCTGGGCACCATCACCAAGGGCTGGCCGCTGGCCTGGGCGCCGCTGTGGCAGGCCAGCGCGGTGCTGCTGGGCTTCGGCGTGCTGTACGTGGGCCTGGCGCGCCTGTTGGTGCCCAAGCAGGAACGCTGACAAGGGGAGAGAGGAGATGGCGACCTGGTTGTTCAACGTCTGGCACCTCGGGCTCAAGGAGCTGCGCTGCGTGCTCAAGGACCGCACGATGATGGGGGCGATCATCGTGTCGTTCACCGTGGCGGTCTACGTCGTGGCCGTCGGCACCAAGACCGACGTGAGCCACGTGGCCGTGGGCGTGGTCGACCGAGATGGCTCGGCCCTGTCGCTGCGCTTGCGCGACGCGGTGCGCGCGCCCATGTTCCAGGCCCCCGTGCTGGTGACCGAAGACGAGGCGCTCGATGGCCTGGAGACGGGCCGATTCCTGTTCGTGCTCGACATCCCGCCGCACTTCGAGGCCGATGTGCACGCCTACCGCTCGCCCGCCGTGCAAGTGCACATGGACGCCACGGCCATGGCTCAAGGGCGGCTGGGCGCGGCCTACCTCGAAGAGATCATCGTGCGCGAGACCCTGGCACACCTGAAGGTCGATGGCATCGACGAGCTGTTGCCTGCCAAGGCCGTGGTGCACGTGCTGTTCAACCCCAACGGCACCTCGTCGTGGTTCACCTCGGTGATGCAGCTCATCAACAACGTCACGGTGCTGTCGGTGGTGCTGGTGGGCGCGGCCGTGATCCGCGAGCGAGAGCGCGGCACCATCGAACACCTGCTGGTGATGCCGGTGCGGCCCAGCGAGATCGCGGTGGCCAAGATCGCGGCCAATGGGCTGGTCATCCTGGTGGCGGTCGGGGTGTCGCTGTGGCTGGTGGTGCGCGGCCTGCTGGAGGTGCCGCCCGAGGGCTCGGCCGCGCTGTTCCTGCTGGGCACCGGGCTGTACCTGTTCTCGCTGACGGCGCTGGGCATCTTGCTGGCCACCGTGGCCTCGTCGATGCCGCAGTTCGGTCTGCTGGCCGTGCCGGTGTTCGTGATCATGTATTTGCTCTCAGGCTCGGCCACGCCGCGCGAGAGCATGCCGACGTGGTTGCAGCACCTGATGCTGGCTTCGCCTTCCACCCACTACACCCAACTGGCGCAGGGCATCTTGTACCGCGCGGCCGGGGCCGATGTGGTGTGGCCGCAGATGCTGAGCGTGGCCGGCATCGGCATCGTGTTCCTCTGCCTGGCCTTGATGCGCTTTCGCACCATGCTGGCCCGCCAGGGGTGACCTGCTTGTTCCAAGGAGTTGTTCCATGAAGTCCAAACCGATGCGCTGGGGTGGTGTGGCGGCGGCCGTGGCCACAGCCTGGCTGGCGGGCTGCACCACCATCCAGGTGGACGTGCCCCCGCCCGACGTCGCCGTGCCCGACCGTTTTGCTGCCGCACCTTTGAGCGGTGAGCGCGCCGACCTGGCCCGCTGGTGGGACCGCTTCGGCGACCCGGTGCTCACGGCCTACATCGAAGAAGGCCTGCGCCAGAACGCGGATGTGCGCGTGGCCCTGGCCCGGGTGCGCGAAGCACGTGCCTACATCGATGTGGCCGGTTCGGCCAGCCTGCCCACCGTCGATGCTTCGCTGGCCGGCTCGCGTGGCAAGCAGGACGGCGCCTTGCCGACCGGGGCGGGCTCGGCCCTGCCGACGTCCATGCCATTGCCCATCGAGCTGCCGCAAACCACGGGCGACCTGCCCTGGGGCAACACCCGTGGCCATGCGATGACATTGGCGTGGGAGGCGGACGTGTTCGGCGGCCTGCGCAGCCAGACGGAGATGGTCAGGCAGTTGGCCTTGGGTGCGCAGGAGCAGGTGCATGGCGCCCAGTTGATGGTGGCCTCGGACATCGCATCGCGCTACATCGAAGCGCGCAGCGCTGAGAGGCGGGTGCTGCTGCTGGACGAAGGCATCCGCGTGGCCGAGCGGCTGATGGCCTACGCCAAGGGACGCTTCAAGGCCGGGCAGGCCACCAGCAGCGACGTCGAGCGCGCCGAGCTGGAGTGGCGCCACGCCCAGGCCAAGCGCGAGCCGCTGCAGGCCTTGCTGCACAGCCACCTCAAGCGCCTGGCGGTGCTGATGGGGCGGCCGCCTCAAGAGCTCAAATCTTTGCCGCCCACCATGGCCGAGATGCAGCCACCGCCCTTGCCCGAGGTGTTGCCCAGCGAGGTGCTGGAGCGCCGGCCCGATGTGCGCGGCGCGGCCCGCAAGCTGCGCTCGCAAGCGGCCAAGCTGGGCACGGCCAAGGCCGCGCAACTGCCGCGCTTCTACCTGGGGCTGGCCGTGATGGGGGGGCGCTTCTCG
Organism: Aquabacterium sp. UBA2148; assembly: GCF_002328915.1. Lineage (NCBI taxonomy): Bacteria > Pseudomonadati > Pseudomonadota > Betaproteobacteria > Burkholderiales > Sphaerotilaceae > Aquabacterium > Aquabacterium sp. UBA2148. The sequence goes on along the minus strand of NZ_DCXA01000144.1, from coordinate 3,635 downwards.
CCCGACGACGAGCCGGGCAGCAACTTCGGGCTGCAGCGCCTGGGCGTGGGCATGCGCCTGCCGATCTTCCATGGCGGGCGCATCAGGGCCAACATCGCGGCGAACCAGGCCAATCTCGATGGCCTGGCTGTTGAGTATGAAAAGGCCATCCTCACCGCGCTCGAAGACGTCGAGAACGCCTACGTGGCCCAGCGTGCCTTCGTGGCGCAGCACCAGCACCTGCAGCGCGTGGCCGAGCTGGCGCGGCGGGTGTCCGATCACCAGCAGGCCTTGTTCGTCAAGGGGCAGGCCTTGTTGCAGCCGGCGCTGGAGGCGCAAGCCAAGGCCCTGGAGCGCGACGACGACCGCGTGCGCGCCGACAACGACCGCCTGATCTACACCGTCACGCTGTACAAGGCGCTGGGCGGTGGCTGGCAGGATGAGTCGCCCGCCGCGGCGAGGGTGGCTGCGAAGGCCGAAGCACCTGCCGAGCCTGTGGTGCCCGTGCAGCAAGCCGCCGCGCCAAGCTGGGCACACGACATGCCTTGACGTTGCACAAAACCATGACGAGGGTGGCTGCCTAGATTGACCACCCATGAACGCTGTCATCCAACCGGAGCTGGTTTGTCCGGCCGGCTCCCCCCGTGCGCTGGACGTGGCCCTGCAAGCAGGTGCCGACGCCGTCTACCTCGGACTGCGCGACGCCACGAACGCGCGCAATTTCGCCGGGCTGAACTTCTCACCGACCGAGCTCAAGGCGGCGGTGAGGCGCGCCCATGGGCTGGGCCGCAAGGTGCTCATGGCACTCAACACGCAGGCGCTGTCGCCCGACCCAGGGCCGTGGCTGCGCGCGGTGGATGTGGCCGCCGACGCGGGTGTCGATGCCCTGATCGCGGCCGACGTGGCCGTGATGGCACATGCGAAAAGGCAGCACCCGCACCTGCGCCTGCACCTGTCGGTGCAGGGCTCGGCCACCAACCACGAGGCCATCGCGCTGTACCACGAGCGCTATGGCATCCAGCGCGCGGTGCTGCCTCGCGTGCTGACGCTGTCGCAGGTGGCGCACGTGATCCGCCAGACCCCGGTGGAAATCGAGGTCTTCGGCTTTGGCAGCCTGTGCGTGATGGTGGAAGGGCGCTGCGCGCTGTCCTCCTACGCCACAGGCCGCTCGCCCAACAACGCGGGCGTGTGCTCGCCGGCCGAGTCCGTGCGCTGGGAGGAGCGCGGGCTGCAGGTCGATGCGCGGCTGGGCGGTGTGCTGATCGACCGCTACGGGCCCGAAGAGCACCGCGCTTACCCCACGCTCTGCAAAGGCCGCTTCGATGTCGAAGGGCGCCGAGAACACGCCCTGGAAGAGCCCACCAGCCTGAATACGATCGACGTGTTGCCCGACCTCATTCGCGCGGGTGTGAAGGCGATCAAGATCGAAGGCCGCCAGCGCAGCTCGGCCTACATCGACCAGGTCACCCGCGTGTGGCGGCAGGCCATCGATCGGGCGATGGCCTCGCTCGAAGCCTATGAGGCAAGCCCAGTGGGGCAGCAGGCCTTGCAGCGCCTCTCCGAAGGGCGGCAGACCACGCTTGGCGCCTTGAGCAGGCCTTGGCAATGAACACGACCATGACCTTGACCGTGGGGGCCGTGCAGTACCACTGGCCCCGAGAAACCCTGTTTCGCTTCTACGCCGACCTGGCTGACAGTCCCGCGCACGATGTTGTGTTGGGCGAGGTCGTGTGCTCGCGCCGGCGTGATCTCAAACCCGCCGACTGGCTGGCGCTGGCGGCTGAGCTCACGCAAGCCGGCAAGCGCGTGTGGCTGGGCACGCTTGCGCTGATCGAAACCGAAGCCGAGCTGCGCGGCGTGCGCCAGGCCGTTGAGCGCGGCGACGTGCTGATCGAGGCCAACGACGCCGCGGCCGTTCGCCTGGCCTGGCACGCGGGCCGGCCGTGGTCCATCGGCACGCACATCAACGTCTACAGCAGCGAGGCGCTGGCCGAGTACCGCGAGATGGGCGCCACCCGCTGGCTCGCCCCGGTGGAGCTGGACCTTGACGCCGTGCAGGCCGTGCTCGCGCCGCACCTGGGCCACATCGAAGCCGAGGTGATCGCCTTCGGACGCCTGCCGCTGGCCTTGTCGGCACGATGCTTCACGGCGCGGCACCATGGGTTGCAGAAGGACCAGTGCGGCTTCGTGTGTGGCAACGACCCCGATGGGCTCGACGTGAAAACGCAGGAAGGGCAGGTGTTCCTGGCCATCAATGGCATCCAGACGCAGTCGGGCACGGTGCAGTGCCTGCTGGGCCACCTGCCGGCCATCGCGCGTGCGGGCGTCTCTGCCCTGCGCCTGTCGCCATGTGCCTGGGACTTCCTCGAGGTGCTGCGTCTGCATGACGCCGTGCTGGGCGGGCGCTTGTCGCCCGGCGATGCGGAGGTGGTTTTGCGCGGCCTGAAATTGCCGGGCCCTTTGTCCGATGGTTTTGCTCACGCCCGCATGCCGGGCATGGCCTGGGAGGCCGCATGAATCACACACTGAATCCAAACCAGAAGCCTTCAACGGAACACGTCTGGCTGGCGTCTCTTGAGCGACTGGGCCCGTGGCTCAGCCCCTTGCTCAGCCGCCTGCCGGTGCAGCCTCCCTCGCTGGTGCTGGCCCGCGTGCTGACCGAACGCTGGTGGCCACAGGTGCCGCTGTCGGCTCGCCCAGGCTTGTGTGGTCGGCGCGTTGACGTGGTCGTGCGCGACCTGGGGCTGACATTCCGGCTGTGTGCCGAGGGGCGGGGCATTCGCATGGCGACGGCACATGAGCCGATGGCGGTTGCGATCCAGGCCGATGCCCGCGCCTTCCTCGACCTGATGGCCGGCCGAGAAGACCCGGACACCTTGTTCTTCGAACGGCGCCTGGTGATGGAGGGTGACACCGCTTTCGCGCTGCTGCTCAAGAACACGCTTGACGCGGTGGGGCCGGTGACGTGGCAGGCTTGACCCGCCTCAACCAGGTCGCCCATCAAGCCGAGGCCGCAGGTACCAGCGCAGCAACCGAAGAGCCCAGGCCCCCATCACCAGCAGCCAGCCCACGGCCGCCGTTGGCAGCAGCCACGCTGCTTCAGCCGGCCACAGCAGGGCCGCCAGCCGCAGCCCCGCCACACCTTGCAAGCCCAGGAAGGCAGCCCAGATGAAGTCATCGGCCACCAGGGTGCGCCCGCCGTGGCCGCAGCTCACGCGCGTGACCATGGCCAGCACCAGCGAGCCCAGGCAGCCGATGCCCAGCGCGTGCACCGAGAGCAACGGGTCGGGGTGCAACTCCAGCAGGAAGGCCAGCCCCATCCACACGAAGCCCACGTGCAGCATCGCCAACAGGCGGATGCGCAAGCTCTGCACCAGCCCCCAGCGCACGGCCAGGCCCAGCACCAGCAAGCCCCATGGCAAGGCCAGCGCGGCGCGCAGCCAGGGCAGCTCGCTGCGGCTCAACACCGTGCCTTCGGCGAGGTGCAAGGCGCCTTGCAGCCAGATGCCGACCAGCAGCGCCCACAACAGCCAGTTGGGCCGCCAGGCGTCCAGGCGAGGCAGGGCGGCGGCCGTGAAGAAGGGGATCATGCGGTGCTGCACCACCACGAACACCGGCACCACCCAGCCCCACAGCGCCAACAGCGTGGCGCCGCG
>NZ_DCXA01000145.1:0-10272 GCF_002328915.1 Aquabacterium sp. UBA2148 | reverse complement strand
CGGCAGGCCGCTGGAAGCACGGGCCGCCCGCAGCACCGGCACGTCGGCCACGCCCGGTGGGGGGCCCGCTCGCACGGCGCAACCATAGACCAGCTCGCGCCCCAGCACCGCCGAGTAGACGTGTTGCCAGCCCGTCAACGCAGGGGCCTGGCTGCCCGCAGGCCAAGGCGGTGAGCGGCGGAACTGCTGCACCATGGGCTCCTGGTCGGCTTCGCGGTCGAAGACCTGGGCGGTGACGTGCGCGATGCGGCCATCGCCCGCCTGGCTGGCGCGTGCCACGGCGCGGAACGCAAAGCGCCGGCCCAGGTCGTGTCGCTTGGCCTGCAAGGGCTGGTGGGTCGGCAGGGTGTCGAGGTCCCAGACCTGGCTGGCGTAGCGGATTTCGCAGTGAAGGTGCTCGACAACAGTTGGCTCGGAAGAGGCCGGCACAGGCGCTGGCCCGGCGTCGGCCATGGCACTCGCCGCGAAGGCAACCGAGCCCAACCAGCCGATGCACAGCGAAGCCAGCCATGCCGTGAAGCGGTGGGCGCCGTGGCGCCGGCTTTTGAAGGAAGGTCCCATGCCTGCTTTCTGATGAGTGCGAGTCAGGCCCGATTGTCCTCACAACGGCATGAAAAAAAGGGACCACCCTGGAGTGATCCCTTGTCAAAAGGCCGCGTGCGCCGCTGAGGGCCCACACAACCTCCCCACCACGGAGGAGCAGGAGACGCGCCCTCCGTGAAACCGATGATCGGAAATCCGTCGTTGCGCCTCAGCGCTGAGCCACACGGGCCATGGCCTGGTCACCAGCGAGCGCCCCAATGGGCGAGACGCCACCCGAGAACGATTGGCCACCCGCCAGCTTGCCCGTGCACTTGCCGAACACGTAGTCGGCTTCGTTGACATGGCGGGTCTGCAGCCAGTAGCGCCAGGTGCTCTTGGGCCAGATCGCGAAGTTGATGCCGTCGGCGGTCTGGTACCAGCTCTTGCAGCCCGAGCTCCACACAGTGCCCTTGAGCGCGTCGGTCATCTCACCCAGGAAGCGAGTCATGGCTTCGGGCTTGACGTCGATGTAGTCGGCGCCCTTTTGCTTGACCAGGTCGATGCACTTGATGATGTAGTCCACCTGTGCCTCGATCATGAAGATGATGGAGTTGTGGCCCAGGCCGGTGTGCGGGCCCACCAGCATGTACATGTTGGGGTAGTTGGCGGTGGTGATGCCCAGGTAGGACGTCGGGCTCTTGGCCCAGTCGCTGTGCACCTCGTGGCCGTTGCGACCGCGCAGCTCGAAGCTCTTCATGTAGATGCGCGGGTCGACGATGAAGCCCGTGCCCAGGATCACGCAGTCGAGCTTGCGCTCCTTGCCGTCCTTGGTGACGATGCCGTTTTCGGTGAAGTGCGAGAGCTCGTCGGTCACCAGCTCCACGTTCTTGCGGTTGAAGGTGGGGTACCACTTGTTCGAGATGAGGATGCGCTTGCAGCCCAGGGTGTAGTCGGGCGTGAGCTTCTTGACCAGCGCCGGGTCTTTCACCTGGTAGCTGATGAATTTTTTCAGCAGGCCTTCGCCGATGCTCGCCATCCAGGGGTTGAGGATGGGCCACAGGCGCGACTCGTTGGTCCAGTAGCAGCGCCAGCGGTGCAGGGTGCGGGTGAAGGGCAGGGCCTTGAAAGTCCACTTGCGGAAAGCGGAGTACGAGCGCTCGTCACGCGGGATGACCCAGGCCGGGGTGCGCTGGAACACGTGCAGCTGCGCCACGTCCGGGGCGATCTCGGGCACGTACTGGATGGCCGAGCCGCCGGTGCCGATGGACGCCACCTTCTTGCCCTTGAGCGGGTAGCGGTGGTCCCACTCGGCCGAGTGCATGACCTTGCCCTTGAACTGGTCCAGGCCCTTGATCTCGGGGATGGCCGGCACGTGCAGCGGGCCCGAGGCCAGCACCCAGTGGCGCGCGATGATGGTCTCGCCGCCCATGGTCTTGATCACCCACTTGCCGATGCCCTCGTTGAAGACGGCGCTGTCGACTTCCTGGTTGAAGAGGATCTTCTCGCGCAGGCGGTATTTCTTGACCGTGTCGAGGATGTACTGCTGGATCTCGTGCCACGGCGCGTAGCGCTTGGACCAGTCCGACTTGGTCTCGAACGAGAACGAGTACATGTGCGACTGCACGTCGCAGGCGGCACCGGGGTAGTGGTTGTCGCGCCAGGCCCCGCCGACCTCGCCCTTCTTCTCAAGGATGAGGTAATCGTTCATGCCGTGCTTTTGCAGCTGGATGGCCATGGCCAGGCCACCGAAGCCGGCACCGGCGATGGCGACTTCGACGTGGCGAACGTTGGTCGAGGGGGTCGCTTGAGCGTTCATGGTGGGGCACCTTTCTGATGAGGTTCAGTGGGGATCGCTTTTGCCGGTGTGGCCGTGCGATGTGTCTCCGTGTGTCCCCATGGTGCGCAGGCGCCACCCCCTCCACCATGCTAGATTCGACCAATGATTGATCGTTTCGGCCATCCGGCCGGTCAAACAGCCCTCTCCCGGGCCCCCGATTGACACAAGTCAAATGAGCACCCGTTCCATCCTCGGCCTGATCTACCTGGTGCAAGGCATGCAGCAGCTCGGCGAAGACCCACGTCCGGTGCTCGAACGCCATGGCCTGAGCCTCGAACGCCTGGACCCCAGCACGCGCATCGACCGCAGCCGCGAGATGCGCATCCACGCCGACCTGGCCGAGTCCGTCAGCGACCCGCTCATCGGCCTCAAGCTCGGCGGCTTCTACGGCCTGGCCGGCTATGGCCCGCTGGTGATGCTGCTCATGACCTGCGAGACGGCCTACGATGCCCTGCAGACCGGCATCCGCTACCAACGCCTGACCTACCTCTTCGGCACCCTGGGCTTCGAGCCGGGCGAACACGTCAGCGCCCTGGTGCTCAGCCCCATGGCGATGGAGCCGCGCGCTTTCCGCTTCCGGGTCGATGGCGAGATCGCCGGCACCTACAAGCTGGTGCGCGACATGCAGGTCACCCTGGGCCTGGACATCCACGCCGAGCGCATCGACATCCCCTACCCGCGCCCGGACGACGCCGCCTCCTACGAACGCTATTTCGGCTGCCCCGTGAATTTCGGCCATGCACAGGCGCGCTTCTGGATCCGCAACGAGCACCTGCGCCTGCGCCTGCCCACCGCCGACCGCAACGCCCACGCCATGTACCGCACCATGTGCGACCAGCAGCTCGTGGCCCAGCAACAAAGCACCGAGACCCTGTCCGACCGCGTGCTGACCCACCTGGGTCTGTTCAGCGGCAGCTACCCCAGCGCCGAGGACGTGGCCAAGTCGCTGGACCTGTCCGAGCGCACGCTGCGCCGTCAGCTCAGCGATGAAGGCAGCAACTTCCGGGACCTGCTGGCCCAGGCCCGCTACGCCAAGGCCCGCCACCTGCTGACCCACACCACGTTGCCGGTGGAGACCATCGCGCAGCAACTGGGCTACGCTGAGTCGGCGGCGTTCATCCACGCCTTTCAGCGCTGGGCGGGCAAGAGCCCGGCGGCCTGGCGTCACAGCGGCGACGCCGACCACCCGGGTGATGCGGGCAAGGTGGGCGATGCGGGCGATGCCAAAGCGTGAAACGCCCTGCCACCATGACCGCCTACAATCGCGCCCCCGCTGCCAAAGCGGCACCGACCCGCTGCCTGAGCGCCGCCTTCTCACCGCATGACGCGGCTTGCTGACATGAACTTCTGCGCCATCGACTTCGGCACCTCCAATTCGGCCATCGCCATCGAGGCCGACTCGGGCATGCGCCTGGTGCCCCTGGAAGGCGAACAGCTGACCATGCCCACCGCGGTGTTCTACTGCACCGACGCCGACGACCTGCCGCCCTCGGCCCTGCCCGGCCCCGGTGGCGACGACACCCTGCCCCGCTGCTTCGGTCGCGCCGCCGTTCAGGCTTACATCGATGGCTATGAAGGCCGCCTGATGCGCTCGATGAAGAGCGTGCTCGGCACGGCCCTGATCGACCAGACCACCGAAGTGGGCCAGGGCCTGGGTGTGCGCTACCTCGACATCGTCACCGGCTACCTGCGTCACCTGCGCAACCAGGCCGAGAAGGCCGGTGGCCAGCCGCTCAAACAGGTTGTGCTGGGCCGCCCCGTGTACTTCGTGGACGATGAGCCCGAGCGCGACGCGGCCGCACAGGCCTCGCTCGAAGCCGCTGCGCGCGCCGTGGGTTTCACCGACATCGCCTTCCAGTTCGAGCCCATCGCGGCGGCCTTCGACTTCGAGCAGCACTGCGGACGCGAAGAACACGTGCTGGTGGCCGACATCGGCGGCGGCACCTCCGACTTCTCGGTTGTGCGCGTGGGGCCCGAGCGTGCCCAGCGCACAGAGCGCCGCGACGACATCCTGGCCAACCACGGCATCCACATCGCCGGCACCGACTTCGACCGCCACCTCTCGCTGGCGCGCATCATGCCGATGCTGGGCCTGGGTGGCTTCGGGCCCAGCGTGCTCGGCCAGCCGCCGCGCCCGGTGCCCAGCCGCGTCTACTTCGACCTGACCACCTGGCACCTGATCAACACGGTCTACCAGCCCTCGCGCGTGGCCGAGCTGCGCAACATGGTCGACTTCTACGGCGAGCCTGCCCACCACCGCCGCCTGATGAAGGTGGTGAGCGAGCGCCTGGGGCACGCGCTGGTGGGCCGCGCCGAGGCCGCCAAGATCGCGGTGGCCGAAGGCGGCGCCACCGACATCGACCTGGGCCTGATCGAAGCGGGCCTGCACAACGGGCTGGACGCAGGCCAGGCCGATCAGGCCTTGCGCGCCGACCTGGAGCGCATCGTGGCCTGCGCGCGCGACACGGTGCAGCAAGCCGGGCTCAAGCCCGAGCAACTGGGGGCGCTGTACTTCACGGGTGGCTCCACCGGCCTGAAGCTGCTGACGGACGCGCTGCAAGCCGCCTTCCCGGGCGCTCGCGCGGTGCGTGGCGACCGCCTGGCCTCGGTGGCCACGGGTCTGGGGCTGTACGCCAAACGCTTGTTCACGGCGTGAAGAACGGCCCGCGGCCGTGCCCCCTGGGGCGCCTGTCCCAAACGGCGCCTGGTGCAAAAGACTGGCCTCAAGTCGTCAGCACGATCTTGCCGACGTGCTGCCGGCTTTCCATCAGCCGGTGCGCTTCGGCGGCCTGATCGAGCGCGAAAGTGCGGTACACGTGCGGCGCACAACGCCCAGCCGCCAGCACCGGCCAGACCTGCTCCTTGAGCTGCCGGGCGATGTCGGCTTTTTCAGCCGGTGTGCGCGCCCGCATGGTCGAACCCGTCACCACCAGGCGCTTGAGCAAGATGGGCAGGATGCTCAGTTGCTCGACCTTGTCGCCGCCCATGAAGCCAATCAGCAGCAGGCGCCCGTCCTTCTTCAAGGCCGCGAGGTTGCGCTCGAAGGCCGAGGCGCCCAGGATGTCGAGCACCAGGTCCACGCCCTGACCGCCTGACCAGGCCATCACCTCGGGCAGGAAGTCCTGGGTGCGGTGGTCGATGCTGAGTTCGGCGCCGAAGCGGCGCGCCACCTCGCCCTTGTCCGGTCCGCCGTCGGTGGAGACGGCGCGCAAACCGAACTCGCGCGCCAGCATCAGCGCCGTCATGCCGATGCCGCTGGTGCCGCCGTGCACCAGCAAGGTCTCGCCCGCGCGGGCGCGGCCCATCATGAACAGGTTGGCCCAGACGGTGAAGAAGGTTTCGGGCACGGCCGCCGCCTGCACGAAGTCCAGCGCCGCAGGCTTGGGCAACAACTGCGCAGCGGGCACCAGGCAGTGTTCGGCGTAGCCGCCGCCATCGGTGAGGCCGCAGACCTCATCGCCCAGCGCGAAGCCGGTCACGCCTTCGCCCGGCGCAACCACCTCGCCGGCCACCTCCAGGCCCGGCACGGGCGTGACGCCGGGCGGCATGGGGTAGAGCCCGCGTCGCTGCAGCACGTCGGGGCGGTTCACGCCTGCGGCGCGCACCTTCACCAACACCTGGCCCGGCCCGGGGTGTGGAACGGGCACGCGACGCGGCTGCAGCACCTCGGGGCCTCCAGGGTGCGAGATGCCGATCTCGGTCATCAGCTCGGGCAGGGCGGGCATGGTGTTGAACTCCGTGTGTGCAGCGATGCACCCGATTGTGTCGGCAGGGCCAACACCCTGGCTCACGTCATTCTTCTTCGAGCTTGGTCTCGCACTCGGCGTCGCCGGGGTTGACGTGGCAGCGGATGCGCTTGAGCACCTTCAGGCCGCGCTTGTCGTACAGGCCTTGCTGGGTCAACTGGATGCGCGACTCGCGCAGCAGCAGCGTGTACTTGACGGCGTCGTCCGGGTTGAGGTCCTCCCAACGAGCCGGCGGGATCGTGGTGTCGGCTCGGCGGATCAGCTGCAGCATGCGATCGAACTGACCGGCCCAGAAGGTGCGCGACTTGGCACCGAAGCCATCGGGGAACTGCGCATGACGAATGACCATCTGGTAGGACACCAACAGCAACGGGAAGCGCACCACCGCCCCCTTGCTGCCCAGTCCCTTGCTGAGCTCCAGCGGCTGATAGGCGATGGTGGGCGCGGCCATCATGTCTGCCTGGCCACCATTGAACTTGAGGTGAAAGTTCGAGATCGTGGCCGACACGGGGATGGCCTTGATGCGCTGGATCATGGCCCCCTGCGCCTTGTCGTAGTCGAAGGCCACGATGCGCTTGCCCGCCAGGGCCTCGACCGAGCTGAGCTTGCGGTCGTTGACGAAGGGGTAGGCGGCACCGGCCGGGGCGATGCCGGCCACCTCGTGCTCGCCATTGGTCATCAGCTTGGCGACCTGGGGCGAAGGCGCCGCGTAGGTCTGGATCAGCTTGCGCATGACCTCGTACGAGGCCGGCATGTCGACGTTGCCCTTGCGCACGATGGTGGTCGCACCCAACGAATCGATCGAGCCGGCCACGGCGTTGAACTGGCGCGAGCGAAAGGCGGTGCCCACGAAGCCATCGCACTGGCCGCTCTTGTAGGCCTCCAGGGCTGCCGCCTCGTCGTTGTAGCCCTTGAGTTCGAGGAAGACGCCGTCGCGCTGCATGGCCAGCGCGTAGTCGCGCACCATGTTGAACAGGTCACCGGACGCGCCGATGAAGTCGTAGACGCAAACCTTCTGCGCGGCCTGCGCGGGAGCAGACAGGAGCGACGCGGCGCAAACCGCCGCAGCCATACAACGAAGCCATGCCATGTGAAACCATCCCTCGATCGAATGCAGTGGGAGATTGTCAGCGCCCCATCGGAGCGCACAGCCGCGACCACTCGCAAGCGATGTAACCGATTGCCCCTATTGACTTCGGGTTCTCACTGAGGGAGGAAAGGCGACTTCAAAGCTGGACCAGCCGCTCCAAGGCCCGGCTCAGCGTGTCGGCCGACTTGGCAAAGCAAAAGCGGATGACGCCATGGTCGCGCGCATCGGGGTAAAAAGCCGACACGGGGATGGCCGCCACGCCGTGTTCGCGGGTCAGGCGTTCAACGAAGGCGCGGTCGCCCTCGTCGCTGATGGCCGCGTACTTCACGCACTGGAAATAGGTGCCCTGACAAGGCAGCAGCTCGAAGCGCGACCCCGACAGCGCCTGGCGGAAGATGTCGCGCTTGCCCTGGTACAGCGCCAACAGCTGCTCGTACCAGCCCGGGCGTTTCAGGAATTCGGCCAGCGCCACCTGCGACGGCGCGTGCACCGTGAAAACGATGAACTGGTGCGCCTTGCGGAACTCGGCCATCAGCTCGCGCGGGGCCAGCGCGTAGGCCACCTTCCAGCCCGTGGCGTGGTAGGTCTTGCCGAAACTCGAGACCACGACGCTGCGCTGAGCCAGTTCGGGGTGGCGCATCACGCTTTCGTGGCGCGCGCCGTCGAACACCATGTGCTCGTAGACCTCGTCTGACAAAACGACGATGCCAGTGCCGCGCACGATGTCGGCCAGGGCCCGCATGTCATCGGCCGTCCAGACCGTGCCCGTGGGGTTGTGCGGGCTGTTGATGACGATCATGCGCGTGCGCGACGTCACCAGCGCCTTCACGGCGGCCCAGTCGGGGCGGTAGCCGGGTGGTGCCAGGTCGGCGTAGATCACCTTGCCGCCTTGCAGTTCAACCGAGGGTGCGTAGCTGTCGTAGACCGGCGTGAACACGATGACCTCGTCACCCGGGTGCACCAGCGCGGCGATGGCGGTGAACAGCGCCTGCGTGGCACCCGCCGTGACGGTCACCTCGTGGGCCACGTCGTACTGCGCGCCGTAGAGCTGCGCCACCTTGGCCGCGATGGCCTCGCGCAGCACCGGCATGCCCGCCATGGGCGCGTACTGGTTGTGACCGCCGCGCGCGGCCTGGTCGAGCAAGTTCAGCAGCTCGGCTGGCGGCTCGAAGTCGGGAAAGCCTTGCGAGAGGTTGAGCGCCCCGTGCTCCTGGGCCAGCGCTGACATCACGCTGAAGATGGTGGTGCCCACCTGGGGCAGGCGGGAGCTGAGCGGATGAGTGAAAGACGGCATGCCCAGAGGATAGCGGCGCGGTGCACCGCCAACCGATCGCGCTTGCAAGCGAACGAAAGCGGCCGACCGCGCACCACAACGGCGCATGCAATCAGGCACGCCGTTTGCGTTAGATCAAACTGACGGAGTAGAAGCGTTCAGTCTGGTGCACGGCAAATTCGCTGGCATCAACAGGAAATTGCTCCCGACGACGGTGGCCCACGGGGCGGCTGTGTGTCGGGTGCCGCGAAGCCTCACAGGCTTCGCCACTGACGCATCGGCCCCGCAGGCCACCGGAGGTTCACCCCACCCAACCGGCCAGAGGTCTGCCATGTTCAACCGGCTTCGTCAGCTTCCTTCTTTCAGCTTCTCTGTCTCCCCATCGCTTTCTGCGTCTGCGCCTGCGTCTGCGTCTGCATGCAGCTCACTCGCCACGCTGCGCCCATCACGACGCCACCTGCACGCGCTCGCGCTGGGCGGCCTGGCCCTGCTGGCCTCGGCCCTGCACCGCCCCGCTCACGCGCAAGAAAAGCTCACCTTCCTGACCAGCTGGTACGCCCAGGCCGAGCACGGTGGCTTCTACCAGGCGGTGGCCACGGGCTTGTACAAACAAGCAGGCCTGGACGTGACCATCAAGATGGGCGGCCCGCAGGTCAACGGCATGCAGCTGCTCAGTGCAGGCCAGGCCGACCTCATCATCGGCTACGACTTCCAGGTGCTCTCAGGCGTCGAGAAGGGCCTGCCCGTGGTCACCGTGGCCGCGAGCTTTCAGAAAGACCTGCAGGGCATGCTCACGCATGGCGACGTCAAGTCGCTGGCCGATCTCAAGACCCGCACCATCCTCGTGGCCGGCAACAACCGCACCAGCTGGTGGCCGTGGCTGAAGTCGAAGTACGACTTCAAGGACGAGCAGACCCGCCCCTACACCTTCAACCTGCAGCCCTTCTTCGCCGACACCAACGTGGCGCAGCAGGCCTACCCCTCTTCCGAGCCCTTCCAGGCCCTGAAGAAGGGCGTGCCGCACAAGTTCTTCCTCTTCGCCGACGACGGCTACCCGCCGTATGGCACCAGCATCGTCACCACGCAGACCCTGCTCAAGGCCAAGCCGGACGTGGTCAAGCGCTTCGTCGAGGCCTCGATGAAAGGCTGGGTCAGCTACCTGAAGAACCCCGCGCCGGGCAACGCCCTGATCAAGCAGGACAACCCGAACATGAGCGACGAGCAGATCGCCTTCGGCATCCAGCAGATGAAGGCGCTCAAGGTGCTCGACAGCGGTGACGCCGCCACACAAGGCGTGGGCACCATGACCGAGGCGCGCTGGAAGGCCACGCGCGACTACATGGTCAAGGAAGAGCTGCTCAAGGCCGACGCGCCCTGGCAGAAGGCTTTCACGCTGGACATCGTCAAGCAGATCAAGGTCATGCCTTGAACCCCGTGGAGCGCACCATGCTGGCCCCCAACCCCGCCTTCATCACACCCGTTGTCGAAGCGCTGTCGGTCTGCAAGACCTACCGCAACGGCACCCAGGCCCTGGCCCCCACCGACTTCACCTTGATGCCGGGTGAGTTCGTCTCGCTCATCGGCCCGTCTGGCTGCGGCAAGAGCACGCTGCTCAAGCTCGTGGCCGGGCTGATCGAGCCCAGCGACGGGCGCCTGCAATGGTGGCGCCAGAGCGCGCTGCTGCAAGGCGCGCAGGCCCCGGCAGGCCGGCGCCTGGCCTTCGTCTTCCAGGAGGCCACGCTCATGCCCTGGTCCATCGTGGAGGCCAATGTGCGCCTGCCGCTGGACCTGCAGAAGGTGCCCA
>NZ_DCXA01000141.1:0-5303 GCF_002328915.1 Aquabacterium sp. UBA2148 | reverse complement strand
TGGCCCGGCGTCTGCCGAGGCGGGCTCACGCATGACCCTGACCCTCGCGTCGTTGGGCCCCGCGCACGCCGAGGCGCGTCACGTGGCACAGGCTTCGGCTCCGGTGAGTGCCCCCGTGGCAGCCCCAGCCCCGGCTGCCTCGCCCGCCCGAGGCTTCGAGCCGCGCTTTGACCTGTCGGTGCACAACGCGCCTGCCGCGCAGGTCTTCCTGCAGCTGGGTGTGAACACGCCTTACAACATCCTGGTCTCGCCCGAGATCGCGGGCAACGTCACCTTGTCGCTCAAGCAGACCACGGTGCCCGAGGCCCTGGAGACCCTGCGCGAGCTCTTCGGCTATGACTTCCGCATGGTATCGGGCAACCGCGTCTTCGTCTACCCGAACACGGTGCAGACCCGGCTGTACAAGATCAACTACCTGCCAGGCCGCCGCGTGGGCGCCTCCGACCTGCGCGTGAGCTCCAGCTCGATCGGCCAGGCATCGGGCGGCACCAGCACGGGCACCGGCTCTACCTCTACCTCGGGCTCGACGGTCACGCGCGGGCAGGACACTTCTTCGGTGCGCATGACCTCGGACACCGACTTCTGGCGCGAGGTTCAGGAGGCCCTGAACAACCTGGTCGGCAAGGAGGCGGGCCGCAACGTCACGCTCAATCCTGGTGCTGGCGTGATCGTCGTGCGCGCCACCCCGGGTGAGCTGCGCCAGGTGGCCGATTACCTGCGTGCCATCCAGCTGACGATCGAGCGCCAGGTGATGCTCGAAGCCAAGATCGTCGAGATCAGGCTGAGCAAGGGCTCCGAGACGGGCGTGAACTGGACGGCCTTCCGCGGCATCAACAGCGGCTCGACCAAGGTGGGCGGCATCGGCATGGCGCCAGGTGTGACGCTGACCAACACCGGCTCGCTCAAGGACAGCAACCTCACGGTGACGCCGGGCGTGTCCGCCGCGGCCGAGGCACTGGGCAAGGGCTTTTATGGCCTGGCCTTCCAGTCGGCCAACTTCGCGGCCCTGCTGTCCTTCCTGGAAACCCAGGGTGACGTGAAGGTGCTCTCGAGCCCGCGCATCGCCACGCTGAACAACCAGAAGGCCGTGCTCAAGGTGGGCAGCGACGAGCTGTTCGTCACCGGCGTGTCGACCACGCAGACCAGCACCGGCAGCACCACCACCAGCTCGCCAACGCTGTCACTGCAGCCGTTCTTCAGCGGCATCTCCCTGGACGTGACGCCGCAGATCGACGACACCGGCACGGTGATGCTGCACGTGCACCCGGCCATCAGTTCGGTGGCCGAGAAAGAGAAGGTCATCGACCTGGGCGAGATGGGCTCGTACCGCCTGCCGCTGGCCGCCAGCTCCATCAACGAGACCGACAGCATCGTGCGGGTGCGTGACGGGCAGATCGTCGCCATCGGCGGCCTGATGCAGCAGAACTCGATCAACGACCGCAGCGGCGTGCCCGGCTTGAGCGGCATCCCCGGTGTGGGCGGCCTGTTCCGCTACCAGTCCAACAGCGAGACCAAGCACGAGCTGGTCATCCTGATCAAACCCACCGTGATCAGCGAAGACGGCCAAGGCTGGCCTTCGGCGGACTCGGCCCTGGCTCGCTTCAACGAAGCGCAGCAGAACTGACCGCCCCCGGAGAGAGCACCATGTCCCGCCCACAGCGCTTTCGACTCGGTGACCTGCTGGTGCAGGACGCCCTGATCTCCACCGAACAGCTCGAGCAGGCGCTGGCCGAGCAACGCAGCAGCGGCCGCAAGCTGGGCCAGGTGCTCATCGACCACGGCTGGATCACCGAAGCACAGATCGCCAAGGCGGTGGCGCGACAGCTGCGCGCGCCTTACATCGACCTGGTGCACTTCCCGATTCGCCCGGAGCTGGCTCAAACGCTGCCCGAGGCCCACGCACGCCGCCTGCACGCCATCGTGCTGGAGGACACCCCGTCGGGCCTGATGGTGGGCATGGCCGACCCGACCGACATCTACGCCTACGACGAGATCGCGCGCCTGCTCAAGCGCAACGTCGACATGGCCGTGGTGACCGACAGCCACCTGCAGGCCGCACTCGACCGCGTCTACCACTCCAAGCAGGAGATCGAGGGCCTGGCCCGCGAGCTGACCACCGAGCTGGCCAGCCTGGAGACCGACCTGGGCGACCTGCTGGGCATGGACACCACCAGCAACGAAGACGCGCCCGTGGTGCGCCTGCTGTACTCGGTGTTCGAGCAGGCGCTGCGCCTGCGAGCCTCCGACATCCACATCGAGCCGCAGGAAAAGCAGCTGCGCATCCGCTTTCGGATTGACGGTGTGCTGCACGTGCAGACCGAGGCCGATGCCAAGATCGCCTCGGCCGTGGCCTTGCGCTTGAAACTCATGTCGGGGCTGGACATCTCCGAAAAGCGCCTGCCGCAAGACGGCCGCTTCGCTGTGCGCCTCAAAGACGGCAACGTCGACGTGCGGATCTCGACGCTGCCGTCGCAGCACGGCGAGTCGGTGGTGATGCGTTTGCTCAGCCAGAGCGCGGGCATGCTCGACCTCGATCGCTTGAAGCTGCCCCCCGCCATGCGCGACGCCTTCTACCGCGCCATCGACAAGCCCAGCGGCCTGATCCTGGTCACCGGCCCCACTGGCTCGGGCAAGACGACCACGCTGTATGGTGCGCTCAACGCGCTCAACAGCACCGAGCGCAAGATCATCACCGTCGAAGACCCGGTCGAGTACCGCTTGCCTGGCCTCAACCAGGTGCAGGTGATGGAGAAGATCGAGCTGACCTTCGAGAAGGTGCTGCGCTCGGCCCTGCGGCAAGACCCGGACGTCATCCTCGTGGGCGAAATGCGCGACCGCGAGACCGCCGAGATCGGCATGCGCGCCGCCATGACGGGCCACTTGGTGCTCTCGACCCTGCACACCAACGACTCGATTTCCACGCCCGCGCGGCTCATGGACATGGGCGTGCCCGCCTGGATGGTGGCCATGTCACTGCAGATGGTGGTGGCCCAGCGCCTGGTGCGCACCATCTGCGCCAACTGCTCTGCGCCCCACACGCCCCATGACCAGGAGGTGGCGATGCTGCACCGCCTGGCTGGCCCCGATGCCGACCTCAGTCGCCTGCGCAAAGGCAAGGGCTGCCCGGAATGCAGCCAGACCGGCTTCAGGGGGCGCACCGGCGTCTACGAGTTCCTGGAGATGACGCTGCCGCTGATCGACGCCATCACCGCCCCGCAAGCGGGCCTGTTCACGCAGAAAGCGCGCGAGCAGATGGCCGGACAGACCTTGCGGCGCGACGCCGTGCGCCTGGTCATGGAAGGCCTGACCACGGTGGACGAGGCCATGCGCGTGAGCGCAGAAATCGACGCCTGAGGACCGCATGAGCCGCTTCCACTACACCGCTCGCGGACCCCACGGCCCTGTGCAAGGCGTGCAGGAGGCCGCCTCGGCCGCTGCCGTCGCCGACGAGCTGCGCATGAAGGGCTGGGTCCCCCTGACCATCAAGGCCGATGCACCCACAGCGGCCAAGGGCGTGTCGGCCCCTGTGGCCCAGCCCGCCTGGATGGCGCCCAAGGTGCAGCCGCAGGATGTGATGCTGTTCAGCAAGCAGCTGTTCACGCTGATCAAGGCGGGTGTGCCGCTGCTGCGTGCGCTCAATGGCCTGCAGGAAACGGCCATCAACCCCACGTTCAAGACCGTGGTGGGCGACCTGCGCCGCAGCCTGGAGGCGGGCGTGGACCTGTCCGGCGCCATGGCCCAGCACCCCAAGGTGTTCGACAACTTCTATGTCTCGATGGTGCGCGTGGGCGAGGCCTCGGGCCAGCTCGAAGAGGTGTTCAAGCGCCTGGCCGATCACCTGCAGTTCGAGGCCGCCATGCGCCAGCAGGTCAAGTCGGCCATGCGTTACCCGAGTTTCGTGATCATGGCCATGGCCGGCGCCATCGGCGTCATCAACGTGATGGTGATCCCGTCTTTTGCCGGCGTGTTCAAGAGCATGGGGGCCGAGCTGCCCATCCTCACCAAGCTGCTGGTGGGCACCTCCAACTTCACGCTGGACAACGGCGGCACCCTGGTCGGTGTGGCAATCGGCTTGTTCCTGTTGTGGCGCCATTGGAAGAAGAGCCCGCAAGGGCGGCCCATCTGGGACCGCATGGTGCTGAACTTCCCGCTGGTCGGCCCCATCGTGACCAAGGCGGCGCTGTCGCGTTTCGCGCGCGCTTTCTCGCTGTCGTTGCGCAGCGGCGTGCCCATGGAGCGCGCGCTGTTGGGCGTGGCCCAGACGGCCGACAACGCCCACTTGGCCGCGGCCATCGAGTCGATGAAAGACCGCGTCATGCGCGGCGAGTCTTTGGCGTCTTCTGCGGCCAGCACGGGCGTGTTCACGCCCATGGCGGTGCAGATGATCGCCATCGGTGAGGAGACCGGCATGCTCGATGACCTGCTCGACGAAGTGGGCGAGATGTACAACAACGACGTGCAGTACGCGCTCAAGACGCTGTCTCAGCAGATCGAGCCGATCCTGGTCGTGTTCATGGGGGGGCTGGTGCTCGTGCTGGCCCTGGGTGTGTTTCTTCCGATGTGGAATTTGGGGCAGGTCACCCTCAAGCATTGAGGACAACTGCCGAAACAGCACGTGAACGTGCAACTTTTACCGCCGGTCAGCAGGGCATCCGGCGTCCTTCGCAGAAAGAGGTCATCATGAAATCGTCGATCCGTTCCATTTCTCGCCGCGCCCAGGCCGGCTTCACGATGATCGAGCTGATCGTCGTCATCGTGATCCTGGGCATCCTGGCCGCCACGGCTCTGCCCAAGTTCATTGACTTGCGCTCGGACGCATCCAAGTCGGCGCTCGATGGCGTCGCCGGCAACCTGGCCAGCGCCATGTCGGTGAACTACGCAGGCTGCTCGGCCGTCAACCACGTGGTGACTGCGAACAAGTGCGTCAAGATTGCCGACTGCCAGGATGCGGCCGGTCTGCTCCAGGGCGTCACCGCCGCAGCAGGCGTCTTCACGCTGGGCAACAACACCTACACCATCGCGAGCGCGACCACCAACCTGGGCACCAACGGTGGCACGACCTCTTGCTCGGTCACGACGCCGGTGGGGTCCTCCACGCTCACGGCCAACTTCACCGCGATCGGTGCCGGCAACTGATGAGCGAGGTCGAGCCGAGCAGCCCTCCGGGCGCTTGGCTTGGCCAACATGAAAGCGGCTGTGCGGCAACGACACCAAGGCTTCACCATGATCGAGCTGATCGTGGTGATCGTGATCCTGGGCATCCTGGCGGCCACCGCCTTGCCCAAGTTCATTGACTTGCGCTC
>NZ_DCXA01000224.1:0-9814 GCF_002328915.1 Aquabacterium sp. UBA2148 | reverse complement strand
TGCAACTGCTGGCGGTAGACCAGACCAAAGAGCCCCGCCAGCAGCGGCGCCAGCACCGCCATGATCAGCAGGAACTGGCCCAGCTCGGTGTCGAGCCGTCGCCACAAAGCCAATGGCATCACCCGTTGCCCCAGCGCGCGCCACTGCACCGCCCAGCGCGCCTCGGGTTTACAAAGGTCCTGGCAGCGCGCATCGAGCGCACAGCACAGCGAGCAGATGAAGCCCTGGTAGGCCGGGCAGCTGGCCACGTCCTCGGCCTCGTATTCGCGCTCGCACACCGTGCAACGGTGCAGCGCCTTGAGCCGGATCACGCGCGACAGCGGGCGGCCGGTCTCGTCCAGCGGCGAAGGCTGGCATGCGCCCCCTGCCCCCACCGAGGGCTCAGGCTCCACTTGCGGCAAATCGGAGCTGCGCGCCAGGTAGTAGCGCCCCTGCGTCGCCCAGGCGATCAGCGGCGACGTCACGAACGCCACCAGCATCGCGATCACGGCCGAGAAGGCCTGCGCCAGCTCGCCCATCCAGCCCACATACGCCACGATCGACACCAGCGAGGCCAGCACCATCGCACCCACGCCCACCGGGTTGATGTCGTACAGGTGCGCCCGCTTGAACTCGATGCCTTTGGGCGACCAGCCCATCGGCTTGTTGACCACCAGGTCGGCCACCACGGCCATGATCCAGGCGATCGCGACGTTGGCATACAAGCCCAGCACCTTGCCAAGCGCCTGGAACAGGTTGAGCTCCATCAGCATCAGCGCGATCAGGGCGTTGAAGCCCACCCACACCACGCGCCCCGGGTGGCTGTGCGTGACCCGCGCGAAGAAGTTCGACCACGCCAGCGAGCCGGCGTAGGCGTTGGTCACGTTGATCTTGAGCTGCGAGATGACCACGAACACGGCCACCGCCGCGATCGCCCAGCCCTGGTTGGCGAACACCTTCTCCCAGGCGATGAGGTACATCTGGTTCGGGTCCAACGCCTGCTCCACCGGCACGGAATACCCAATGGCCAGGAAGGCCAGCAAAGCCCCGCCCAACATCTTGAGCACCCCGGGGATCACCCAGCCCGGCCCGCCGATGAAAACGGCTGCGCGCCAGCGGACCCGTTCCGCACGGCTTCGGTCACGCGGCTCCGGCATGAAGCGAAGGTAGTCCGCCTGCTCGCCCATCTGCGTGATCAGCGCGATGCCCACCGTCAGCGCGGTGCCGAAGCCGATCAGGTCGAACCCCGCGTGTCGACCGTCCTGGCCCGCATAACCGGCCAGCTCCTGCAAGATGCCCGGGTGCGCGTTGAACACGTACACGAAAGGCACCACCAGCATCAGCAGCCAGATCGGCTGCGTGATGAGCTGCAAGCGGCTGATGGTGGTGACCCCGTGTGTGACCAGGGGCACCACCACGCCGGCCGAGATCAGGTAGCCCCACACCGGCGGGATGTCGAACGCCAGCTCCAGCGCGTAGGCCATGACCGCCGCTTCCAGGGCGAAGAACACGAAGGTGAAGCAGGCGTAGATGAGCGAGGTGATGGTCGAGCCGATGTAACCGAAACCCGCGCCACGGGTCAGCAAGTCCATGTCGACACCATGCCGGGCGGCATAAACGCTGATGGGCCAGCCCGCCAGCAAGATGATCAGCCCCGTGGCCAGGATGGCCCAGAAGGCGTTGACGAAGCCATGGTCGACCAGCAGCGTGGCACCCACCGCCTCCAGCACCAGGAAAGACGCGACGCCGAACGCCATGTTGGCCACGCCCGCCTTGCCCCAGCGACGAGCCGAGCGCGGCGTGAAGCGCAGGGCGTAGTCTTCCAGCGTCTCGGTGGCCACCCAGCTGTTGTAGTCGCGCCGCACCTTGATGACGCGCTGGCGGGCCTCGGGGGACACGCCGCTTTCTGAGGCCGATCGGGCTTGACGGGTGTGGTCTGTCTCTTGCATGGTGGGGGTCTGAATCCCTTTGACAAGGCAAGTTCGGTGCCGTGCGCACCGACGGTCTTTCGGCCTGCACGCCACAGCCAAACCATGGAACTCACCCCCCGCGAGAAAGACAAGCTGCTGATCTTCACCGCCGCCCTGCTGGCAGAGCGGCGCAAGGCCCGTGGCCTCAAGCTCAACCACCCGGAAGCCGTGGCCCTGATCACCGCCGCCATCATGGAAGGCGCCCGCGATGGCAAAGCCGTGGCCGCGCTGATGAGCGAAGGCAAGACCGTGCTCAGCCGCGCCGACGTGATGGATGGCGTGGCCGAACTGATCCCCGAGATCCAGGTCGAGGCCACTTTCCCGGATGGCACCAAGTTGGTGACAGTGCACCAACCCATTGCATGAACGCTACCCGAAGCTCGTTATCGCACCTTTTTGGCGCACAAACGAGCCAATGAAGTCACGCACCGGATCACCCCGATCGAATCCAGCACCACCATGAAGCAAATCCGCCCCCTGACTCTGCTCCTGGCGTCCGTGAGCGCCGCCCTGCCCGCCTGGGCCCACGAAGGTCACGGCATGCCCGGCTTCGCCCATTGGCACGCCTCGGATGTGCTCGGATTCGTGGCCATCGCGGCCGTGATCGGCGCCGTCATCTGGTTCAAGGGCGGCAAGTGATGACGCCCGGCGAACTGCTCACCGACGGGCCGGACATCGTCCTCAACGCCGGCCGCCGCACGATCACCCTGGTGGTGGAGAACAGCGGCGACCGCCCGATCCAGGTCGGCTCGCACTACCACTTCGCCGAGACCAACGCCGCGCTGAGTTTCGACCGCACGGCCGCACAAGGCATGCGCCTGAACATCGCGTCCGGCACGGCCGTGCGCTTCGAGCCCGGTCAACAGCGCACGGTGGAGCTGGTCGATTACGCGGGTGATCGCATCGTTTTCGGCTTCCGCGGCCTGACGCAAGGCCCGCTCTGACGCACACCGGCCTGCCCCCAAGGCAGCGCCCACCCGAGGCAAACAAGGAATTCCCCAGATGGCAAGCATCCCCCGCCGCGCCTATGCCGAGATGTTCGGCCCCACCAAGGGTGACCGCCTGCGCCTGGCCGACACCAACCTGATCATCGAGGTCGAAGACGACTACACGCTGCGCGCCGGCGGGTACGGTGAAGAGGTCAAGTTCGGCGGCGGCAAGACCATCCGCGACGGCATGGGCCAGAGTCAGCGCCCCAACGGCCCCGGCCCCATGGACGCCTGCGACTGCGTGCTCACCAACGCCCTGATCGTCGACCACTGGGGCATCGTCAAGGCCGACATCGGCATCAAAGCCGGGCGCATCTTCAAGATCGGTAAGGCCGGCAACCCCGACGTGCAGCCGGGTGTGGACATCGTCATCGGCCCCGGCACCGAGATCGTCGCCGCCGAAGGCATGATCGTCACCGCTGGCGGCATCGACACGCACATCCACTTCATCTGCCCGCAGCAGATCGAAGAAGCGCTCATGAGCGGCGTGACCACGATGATGGGCGGCGGCACCGGCCCGGCCACCGGCACCTTCGCCACCACGTGCACGCCCGGCCCCGACAACATCGCGCTGATGCTCAAGGCCGCCGAGGCCTTCCCGATGAACATCGGCTTCCTGGGCAAGGGCAACGCCAGCCAGCCCCAGGCGCTGCGCCAGCAGATCGACGCCGGTGTCGTGGGCCTGAAGCTGCACGAGGACTGGGGCACCACGCCCTCGGCCATCGACTGCTGCCTGAGCGTGGCCGAAGAAACCGACACCCAGGTCTCCATCCACTCCGACACGCTCAACGAATCGGGCTTCGTCGAAGACACCATGGCGGCGACCAAGGGCCGCACCCTGTGCGCCTTCCACACCGAAGGCGCCGGCGGCGGTCACGCACCGGACATCATGCGCGTGGTCGGCGAGGCCAACTTCCTGCCCTCGTCCACCAACCCGACCATGCCCTACACGGTCAACACGGTGGACGAGCACCTCGACATGCTGATGGTGTGCCATCACCTCGACGCGTCCATCGCCGAGGACCTGGCCTTCGCCGAAAGCCGCATCCGCCGCGAGACCATCGCCGCCGAAGACGTGCTGCACGACCTGGGCGCCATCAGCATGTTCAGCTCCGACTCGCAGGCCATGGGCCGCGTGGGCGAGGTCATCATCCGCACCTGGCAGACGGCGCACAAGATGAAGGCGCAGCGCGGCAGCCTGCAGGGTGACACCGCACGACACGACAACAACCGCGTCAAGCGCTACGTCGCCAAGTACACGATCAACCCGGCGCTCTCGCACGGCATTGCGCACGAGGTGGGCAGCATCGAGGTGGGCAAATGGGCCGACCTGGTCATCTGGCGCCCGGCCTTCTTCGGCATCAAGCCCAGCACCATCATGAAGGGTGGTTTCATCGCCGCGGCCGCCATGGGCGACCCGAACGCCTCCATCCCCACGCCGCAACCAGTGCACTACCGGCCCATGTTCGGCAGCTTCGGCGGCGCGCTGTCACGCTCGTCGATCACCTTCATGAGCCAGGCCGCCATCGCCGCCGGCAAGCACCAGGAATACGGCCTGAAAAAGCAGGTCTCGGGCGTGCGGGGCAACCGCAGCGTCAAGAAAAAGGACATGGTGCTCAACAACTACATGCCCACCATGGAGATCGACGCCCAGACCTACCAGGTCCGCGCCGACGGCCAATTACTGGTCTGCGAGCCGGCCACCGAGTTGCCCATGGCGCAGAAGTACTTCCTGTTCTGAGCCACACTGGCGGCCATGCTGATCGTCAACAAACTCCTCCCCCAGGGCCAGGGCCTGGCCCCCGTGCTGCTCAAGCGCGCCTCGCAGGTCGAACTCGATTGGGACGTGCGCCAGAAAAGCCGTTTCGATGCCACCGACAGCCAAGGCCGCACCCTGGGCGTCTTCCTGCCCCGTGGCACCCTGGTGCGCGGTGGCGACGTGCTGGTGGCCGAAGACGGCTCGATGGTCCGAGTGATCGCAGCCCCGCAGCCAGTGTTGGTCATCACCCCTTGCGCCGAGCACGGCACGCCCTTTGACCTCGTGCGCGCCGCCTACCACCTGGGCAACCGCCACGTGCAGATCGAGCTGCAACCCGACCACCTGAAGATCGAGCCCGACCACGTGCTGGCCGACATGCTGCGAGCCATGCACCTGACGGTGCGCGATGCGGCCGTGGCCTTCGAGCCCGAGGGTGGCGCGTATGCGGCGGGCGGGCACGGCGGACACGGCCATGGGCACCATGCGCACCATGGGCATGATCATGCGCACGGGGAGCACACTCACAGCCACGCACCGGTAGCCAACCCGCCTCACGGCGCACCCGGCCACGTGCACGGCCCAGGCTGCAACCACGGTCATTCACACGACCACGACCACGGCCATGGCCATGGCCATGCCGCACCGGCCGCCGCCGCCCCTGTGACCCGAGGCAAGCCCATCGGTATCGCTGTCAAGCCGGCCGAAGCCAAGCCCCACGTTCATGGCCCCGGCTGCGGCCATGACCACGGGCACGGTCACGATCACTGAAGCCTCCACCGCCGCCCATGCCCCGCATCGCCCCCCGTCCCACGCCGCTGAGCGCCGGGGCCCGCCTGCAACTGATGTGGCTGGCCTCGCCCGCCCTGCCCGTTGGCGGGTTCAGCTACTCGGAAGGTTTGGAAGCGGCCATCGACGCCGGCATCGTCACCACCGAGGCCGACGTCGCTGCATGGCTGCGTGACCAGCTCCAGCTGGCAGTGGCGCGCAGCGACCTGGCCGTCGTGGCCCGAGCCGTGCCCGCCTGGCAGCGCCATGACCTTGATCGCGTGCGCGAACTCAACGACTGGGTCGTGCAGACCCGCGAAACCGCCGAACTGCGCCTGCAAACCGAGCAGATGGGCCGCTCGCTCGTGGAATGGCTGCGCAACGGCGACGCCCACGCGTTGGCCGCCGAGCAAGCCACCGAGGCCGAACCCGACCCGCGCCTGCAACACTGCGCCCGCCTGCCCCCCGCACCGACCTGGCCCGTGGCCTTCGCCCTGGCAGTGGCCCGGTGCCTGCCCAGCCCAAAAGTTCACAACAGCGGCCACAACAACAGCGAAGCCGCCCTGCGTGAGGCCCTCCTGAGCTTCACCTTCGGCTGGGCCGAAAACATGGTCCAAGCCGCCATCAAAGCCGTGCCCCTGGGCCAAAGCGCAGGCCAGCGCATCCTGCAGGCGCTCATCCACGCCATCCCAGACGCCATCGACCACGCCTTGGCGCTGCCCGACTCGCAGCGCCAGGCCTTCACCCCCATGCTGGCCATCCTGAGCAGCCGGCACGAAACCCAGTACTCACGCCTGTTCCGATCATGAGCAACCTGCACAACATCCCCGGCCGCACCAAGAAGCTCCCCCCCCTGCGCGTGGGCGTGGGCGGCCCTGTCGGCTCCGGCAAGACCACCCTGCTTGAAATGCTCTGCAAGACCATGCGCGAGCACCACGACCTCGTCGTCATCACCAACGACATCTACACCAAGGAAGACCAGCGCCTGCTGACCGTGGCCGGCGCGCTCGACCCCGACCGCATCATGGGTGTGGAAACCGGCGGCTGCCCGCACACCGCCATCCGCGAAGACGCCTCCATCAACCTCGAAGCCGTCGACCGCATGCTGGCCAAGTACCCCAATGCCGACATCGTGTTCATCGAGTCCGGCGGTGACAACCTGGCCGCCACCTTCAGCCCCGAGCTGTCCGACCTGACCATCTACGTGATCGACGTGGCCGCCGGCGAGAAGATCCCGCGCAAGGGCGGCCCCGGCATCACCAAGAGCGACCTGTTCGTCATCAACAAGACCGACCTGGCCCCGCACGTGGGCGCCAACCTCGAGATCATGGAGTCGGACACGAAACGCATGCGCCCCACGCGCCCCTTCGTGATGACCAACCTCAAGACGAAGGCAGGCCTGGACCAGGTGATCGACTTCATCGAGACCAAGGGCCTGCTGCGCGCAGCCTGATCGGCCTGCGCGCTCGCTGCCAGGCCACGGCTGGCGATGCGCATCCCTAGGTCCGCTGCGGGCCATTGCCCAGGCAGCCGTGCTTTGCCATGATCGCCCGGTCTGATCGACTGGAGCGTCGGCGATGAACAAGCAGGGTGACATCACCGGAGCGGACTCTGGTGGGGGCGGCGCATGGGCTGCGCAGCTCAAGGACGAACTGGCGGCCATTGGCCGACGGCGCCGTCGTGTGGCCCCCACGCTGAACGAAGCTCAGTCCGACCCGAGCAGCCCTGACCGCGCCATCCCCCTGGTTGGATTGGCCCTGTCAGGCGGTGGCGTGCGCAGCGCCACCTTCTCGCTTGGGCTGCTGCGCGGGCTCGCCAAAGGCGGCCGCGCGGCCACGCCAGCGGCAGTGCCGCAGTCCAGCAATGGACGCACCGAACACCCCTCTGAACAGCTCAGCCGCCAAGGCCTGCTCGGCCGCTTCGACTACCTCTCGTCCGTTTCCGGCGGTGGCTACGTGGCCGCCATGCTGGGGCGGCTGGCAGCCAAGGCCGACGGCGAGCCCACACCGAGCGGCGACTGCGGCATGCTCGAAGCCGAACGAACACTGGCCGGCCACGACAGCAATGTGCTGGGTTGGCTGCGGCGCAACGGCCGCTACCTCAGCCCCGGTGGCTCGCGCGACATCGGCATCGTCGTGGTCACCTACGTGCGGGCGCTGCTGGCCATCCACCTGGAGTTCATGGTCTTTTGCCTGATGTGGGGCCTGCTGGTGATCGCCCCACACCTGTGGCAATACAGCACCCAGGTGCTCTCGAGCGCGTGGAAGGGCTGGTACTCGCCCTGGGTGGCGCTGTCGGCCGGACTGCTCATGGCCGTGGGGCCAGGCCTGATCGCAGGCTACTGGTTCACACGAGACACCCCTCGCCTTGACGCGAACAGCTGGCAAGCCAGGCTGGCGCAGGCCCTGCAGTGGCTGATGGCGGTCGCGCTGGTCACGGTGGTGCTGTGGATGCAACGTGGTGCCAGCGCCCCCGCGCTGGACAGCCTCTACGCCAAGGGCCCGAGCGCCTACGCAGTGACCTCGCTGATGATTGGCTCGGTGCTGCTGGGTCAGGCCCTGTGCTGGGCCGCCTTGGTTCACCCCCGCATGCGCAAAAGGGGTCACGCCCTGGCTGCGGCACGCCTGCGCAACTGGTTGACCCGAGCGCTCCATGGCGTCGGGTTGGCCGCAGCGCTGCTGCTGGCGTTGGGCGTGCTCGACGCCGCCAGCTGGTGGTTGTTGCAGGAGCTGCTGACCGGCAGCAACGCCTGGTGGGGCGGCATCGGCGCCGGGGGTGTCGGCGTTTTGCTGCTGCGCTCTTTTGCCCAACCCTTGCAACAACTGGCTGCCGACACGGAAGGACACGCTCGGGAGTGGCTGCCCAAGCTGCTGGGCGCGATCAGCGCCCTCGGCCTGCTCGGTCTGGTGATGGCCTGGCTGGTGACCTTGCAATGGCTGGTCTTCGCACCGGACAGCATCGAGGCCATCAGCAATGCGCCACCGCTGATGCGTGCCATCCTGGTGCTGCTGGCATGCGTGGCCTGGATCGCCCTGACCTCGACCAACACCCACATGCCCAACAGCACGTCGTTGCACGCCTTCTACCGCGCGCGGCTGACAAGGGCCTATTTGGCCGTCGGCAACCCGGCACGCCTGCCCTGGCTGGGACTGGGGCGTGAGCGCAGCGTGCGCAACGTGGTCGAAGGCGACGACGGCCTGCTGGCCCACTACCGCCCCGAGGACCAAGGCGCGCCCATTCACCTCATCAACACCTGCCTGAACGAAACCCGCGACAGCGACAGCAACCTCTACAACGCCGACCGCAAAGGCGCGCTGCTGACCATCAGCTGGCGCGGCATGGAAGTCGGGCCGAGCGAGGTGCATCGCCATGCATCAGCCGAACAGGCTGGCACCGTGGGTCAGTGGGTGGCGATCTCGGGCGCGGCCGCATCGCCCGGCGCTGGCGCCTACACCTCGCGTGGACTGGCCCTGCTGTTGTATTTCCTGGGCATCCGACTGGGGTTCTGGATCGCCAGCCCGATCCGCACACCCGGGCTGCGCTGGCTCAGTCAATTGGGTTGGGACGCGTTCCCCAAGCCCCTGATGCTCACCTGCGAGGCCACGGCCACCTTCATGGGGCAGGAGCGGCCATGGTGGTATGTCTCAGACGGGGGGCATTTCGACAACACAGGCGTGTACCCGCTGATCAAACGCGAGCTCGACTTCATCCTGCTGTCCGACGCCAGCTCCGACCGTCACTTCCAGTTCAGCGACCTCGAGAACCTCGTGCGCAAGGTGCGCATCGACTTTGGTGCCGAGATCGACTTCTACACCCGCGAAGAGGCGTCGCGACTGTTCACCCTCTGCGGCGCCGACCTGACGGTGCTGTCCCCGGAGGACCTGCGAGACAACACCTCCAGCCGGGGCGTGCTGCTGGCGCGCATCCGCTACCGTGAACGCCCTGATCCGAACCGGCCCGGCCAGACCTGTCGCCCTGAGGGCACCTTGGTGGTCATCAAGCCCAACCTGCACAACGCGCTGGACGTGGACGTGCTGTCCTATGCCGAGCGCAACCCCAGCTTCCCCCACGAGGCCACGTCCGATCAGTTCTTCGACGAAGCCCAGTGGGAGAGCTACCACCGCCTGGGCGAAGACATCGGCCAGGCCCTGACCGAGACCTGGCTGGCCCAGTTGCCCGGCTGGCGGCACCGCGCGCGGCACGCCGTGCGGGTCTCGGCTCGACTCAAACCCGCCGTCGCGGCGCAACAGCTGGCACCCGAGCCCCTGTGGCGCCGCGGCCCGCGCGCTGCAGCGCTCAAGACCACACTGGGCCTGGGCGCATCGGGCACGCTGCTGCTGTCGGGCTGGCAG
>NZ_DCXA01000228.1:0-2664 GCF_002328915.1 Aquabacterium sp. UBA2148 | reverse complement strand
CAGAAAAGACCAAGGCCGCACGTCGCACGCTGCAGAAGCTGGCTGAACACACCAAAGTCCGAGCTCAAAAGCACAAGGAATTGCCACAAGCCTTTGAGGCACAGGTGCCCGCAGATGCGAATCAGGCCGCAGCGCCACACGAGGATGGCTACGCTGCCAAGCGGGAACTCATCCTCCCCTTCACCGATGACTAAGGGGAAAACGTGCACGATCATCTTTCCCCATCGGTCGTCCCGCTCCTGTCTGAGCCGGACGACATCCGCATCGAGCACATCCAGAAAGGCGCCTGGCTAGGGCTCGAAGACGCGATGGCAGCGCTGAAGCGGATGGATGCGATGCTTCATCATCCAACCGTGCCTCGGATGCCGAACCTGCTGCTGGTCGGCCCATCGTTCAGCGGCAAGACGTCCATCCTCCACAAGTTTGTGTCAAATCACTTGCCAAACCAGGCCCCCGAAAGGGAGGCCACGGTCTGCCCGGTGGTCATGGTGGAGGCCCCTCCGAAGCCAGACATCAGCGACTTCTACAGCCGAATCCTGGATGCCATGTTCGCCCACGTGAGGCACACGGCCTCACCCCACCAGAAGTACTTTCAGATCAAACAGCTGTTTCGAGAGCTGTCGGTGAAGATGCTCATCATCGATGAAATCCATCACCTGGTCGCGGGCAGCATGGCCCGACAGCGGGAGTTCCGCAACGCCATCAAGAGCCTCGGCAATGAGACCCAAGTGTCGATCGTTGCGGCGGGCATCGACGATGCGTACAACGCCATGAACTTGGATCCTCAAATGGCCAGCCGATTCCCACCGCTGGCCTTGACATCGCGGTGGGAAGGCATGAAGGCCCAACGCCTGCTTCGCAGCATCGAACGGCAGCTTCCTTTGGCAGAAGCGTCCTGGCTGTGCGATGAGGACATGACCTCCAGACTGACAGCCATGGCGGAGGGCTCTCTCGGCAACATCTGCGACCTGTGCAAAACGGCGGCCATCGAAGCCATCAAAAGTGGCAAGAGGCAGATCACGCGCAAGCAGATCGACGCCCTGGACTGGGTACCTCCATCCGCCCGGCGCAAGCACCGCCCGATCCTGTGAGACAACACCATGCGGGGCCTCACGCGACCGCTTTGGCCCATCCGATACAAGCCCCTGCCGGACGAGCTGTTGTCGTCGTGGTTGATGCGGCTGGCTCACGGTCATGGGCAGAAGGTTCAGACCTTCTGCAACCTGATCTTTGGCAACCAGCGGCAGGTCTGGAACAGGGACATCGATCGGCTGGGCCCTGCTTGGTTGATCGAGGAGTTGGCTGCATCAACGGGCACCCACCTGGACCGCGCGAGGCTCACTACGTTGCGGGGGTTCGAGGGAACCCTGTTCAAGTCATTCAAGACATCGGGCCATTTGCCCTGGATCCAAACGCTGCAGATGTACCACCGCAAGCGGGAGGGCTTTGGCATGCAGTTTTGCCCCCTGTGCCTTGCTGAAAGCAATCCACCCTACTTTCGTCGCAGTTGGCGGATCAGTTTCAAAACCGTCTGCACCAAGCATCAAGTTGCAATGCTAGATCGATGCCCTGCCTGCCAACACGCGATCGCATTCCACCGCATCGAGATGGGCAAGGCAGAGCACGATCGCCTGCCGTCCATGCGCCACTGCCATGCCTGCGGATTCGACCTGGGGGCTGCGATCGGTGTGCCGCCCAAAACCTTTCAGTGCCCCGATGCCCTGAGATGGTTGTGCGAGGTCATCCAACGACTCGATTCAGCGACAGATGACGAACTCGATGTCGATCCCGATTTGCTGTCGGTCTATCGCTACCTGGCCTCGATGATGTTGAGCAAGCGCGGCGCCGGCTTGAACGTACTCACCGCCGCAGAGATCGGTGCAGACGCCATTGCTTTCACACACGAACGGCGCTTGTCGCTGGAAGGCTCGGACTTGGCGACCAGGCACCAGATCCTGCTGCAAGCCGCCTGGCTGATGCAGGATCCCGCCTCGCGCATCGAGGCCGCATGGCAGGCGAAGGCCGTCAGGTACAACCACCTGATCAAGGACTTCGAAGACATGCCTGAGTGGTATCGGACGTCTGTGATCGGCCAGATTGAGCGGCGCCCATACACCCACCGCAAGCCCAGGCGTCATCCGAGCAAGGCGTCAAGCCCAGGCTGATCAGGTTACTGGCCCATGCTTGACTCGCCTGCCGGTGTCAGCGCAGACGATGTGCTGCTCATCCGGCAATTGCTGCATCGCGACCTTCAGGCTGGGTCTGAAGCGAACGTCAGGCAACAAGACGGGCGAGCTGATGCGGTCCATGCGGAAGGTGCGCAAGGCGTCCTTCTGAACATCGCGAGCAAGGATGTACCACACCGGTGGCTCAACCAACAGGCCGTGTGGTTCGATCTCGCGATCCGTGCACCGCCTCTGCGCATCGGTGTAGCGAAAGCCCAGGCCGTTGCCGCCCGTGAACGCGGCTTCGAACAAGGTCAGCAACTCAGGCGGAGTGGCACCGGCCGACTGCGCCAATGTGGCGCTGGCCGGTTTGCCGACGAAGACCCGCCGCAGGAGTGCGCGCAGGGGCGCTGCCCGCGCGTTCGGCAGGCTGGCCAACAGCTTGTGCAAGGCGGTCGTGGCGGCATCGCTCCAAGGCAGCACGCTCGCTTCACGCGCC
>NZ_DCXA01000086.1:10705-12741 GCF_002328915.1 Aquabacterium sp. UBA2148 | reverse complement strand
CGTGTAGGACCAGGTCCAGGCCGCCAGCAAAGCCCCCAGCACGGCCATCCCGCCGAAGAAAGCCGCTTGCCTCAGGCGAAGGCGCGTGCGACTGGTGTACTGCCGCACCAGCTCGCGGTCAGCGAAGATGACCCTGGAGAACAGCTCCTTGAGGAAAAAGCCGCTCTGCGAGTAGACCGCTGCCGCCGTGCCGCTTTGCAGTTGCAAGCCGAACTGCTCGGCCACACGCTGGCTGGCCCGGCTGGTGGATTGCCCCTCCTGCACCGCGCTGGTGAAGTAAAAGCCACGGAAGATGGGGCGGAACTGGTAGGGGTTGTCTTCGAAGAGCGTGTGCAGGAAGGTGCGCAACGACGGTTTGAGGGCCGCGAACTCCAGGGGAAAGGTCAGCACGCCCGGCGGCAATTGCTCGCCGCGATGCAGCGTCATGCGAGCCACCGAGGCCTCCTTGAGGCCCTGATAAAGCACGTCCATGTGTTGATCGAACTGGGCTGCGGCGTCAAGCTGCTGCCCGGTTTCGTAAGGCAGCGTGGCGCCCCAGACCCTGTCGCGCTCGCCTCGATCGCGGTCCTCGAAGAAATCGACGAAGCCTGCGATGAGGTCGGCCTTGGTGAAGACCACATAGACCGGCACGAAGACCTCGAGCTTTTCGGTCAGCTCCTGCACGCGCTGGCGCAACTTGCGGGCCAACTCGATGGTCAGGTCAGCCTTCTGATTGGCCAGCTCGGCGATGCTCACGGCGATGATCACGCCATTGAGCGGGGCCTTGGGCCGGTGCGTTTTCAGCAGCTTGAGAAAGCCCAGCCACTCGCGGTGGTCTTCTTCCTGCACCGAGTAGCGGCCAGCCGTGTCGAGCAGGATGCCCTCGGTGGTGAAGTACCAGTCGCAATGGCGCGTGCCGCCGATGCCCTGCACGATGGCGTCGGTGTTCTCGGCGAACGGAAAGGTCAGGCCGGACTTGACGATGGCTGAGCTCTTGCCCGCCGCCGGGTTGCCGATGATGGCGTACCAGGGCAGCTCATACAGCGCTGCGGCACCGGATGTTTCACCCAGGCGCGACGTCTTGATGCGCTTGACCGCATCGGCCATGCGCTCACGCAGCGCCGCGACCTCATCGGCCTGGGCGCCCTTGCGCGCTTGACGAACCGCTTTCTCGGCATCTGCCGAAATGGCCTGCTCCAACGCCAGGCCGGCACGCTGCGCCTGGCGCCGGCGGTGCCACCAAATGCCGGCAGCCAGCACGCCCAGCAACAGCACCGCTCCCGCGGCCCACACTGCGCCCACCCTCAAGGCATCGGCCCCCAGGAACAGCAAACCGGCCAGCGCCAGGAGGCCGATGACGGCCAGCACACGGGGATCGAGCAGGAACAACCAGATTCTTTGCATGGTCTGCAGGGGCAACAGGAACGATCAAGGGGCCGTCAGGCGGCCAGCGGCTCGGCCACGGGAGCGGCCGCAGAGGAAGAAGGGGCGAGCGTTGCGTCCCCAGGCGGATGGAGAGCTGCCAAGGCGATTGGCACCAGGCTGGCTGGCCAGACAGGGATGGCCCAGCGCCGGTGGCTGCCTTGGGTGAGCCCCACCAGCGCCGGCGCAAGCTGTTCGGTCGACTCGTCTGCGGGCTGTGCGCCGTGTCGCACCACGCTGGCGGCCAGTGCCACGGGCAGCAGAGCACGGGCAATGCCAAGCTCGCCCCACACGTCACCCAGCCGCAGCACCGACTGCATGGCATCGGCATCGGGCTGCAAAGCCTGAAAAGCCTCGAACAGCTCGCTGGCGCGACCTGGTCGGTGATCGGCATCCGACAGGCACCACCAGCTCCCCTGCCCGCTCGCGCCTGGCGCAGCCTGCACCCACGGCGAAAGCGCCTGCTGCATCACGGAAATGAGCTCATCCGACCCGGGCCGACCCGACCGATCTGCAGACCTCTGGCGACGAGCTGTGCACGGCATGCCCAACCACGGGTGCTGCGCCGGTGTGCAGCGCGGAACCATCGGGGCATTGGCCAGGAGCAAGCCAGCCGCTCCCTCGCCCGGCACCCG
>NZ_DCXA01000086.1:2514-10623 GCF_002328915.1 Aquabacterium sp. UBA2148 | reverse complement strand
CCAGCCGCGCCCTCGCCCGGCACCCGACCGCCCTGGTGCTGGGTGGTGAACAGCTCGCCACGCGCCTGCAATCCCGCCACGCAGGCCTCGTCGACCAGGCTTTGCGCCGCCAGCACCAGCAGCAGGCGCGGCCGCACGTCGGCGTGCAGCTCGCTCAGGCGCGGCAACAGGTGGTCCCAACCCGCTTCAGGGCCGTCGATCGACGCCACAGACCAGCGGGGCTCGACCGAGCCCGATGCACGGGCCCAGTCCAGCGCCATGCCCGACTGATGGCGCAACCAGTCGAGAAAGAGCGAACGGTGCTCGTCGGTCCAGTCCGATGGCACCCAGAGCTGGATGTCGAGCGACGGGGCCAGCTCTCGCCGGCGAAGAGCCTGGTCGCGACCACCCGACTGCCCCACCCCGGACAGAAAGGTTGCGCCGCCCTCGCCTCGCACCGATGAGCTGAGGTCGGTTTCGGTGCCAGCGCCAGCCCACTCAAGCCCATCGGGAGCGGGCAAGGCACAAAGCAGTTGATGCAGGGGAGCTTCGATCAGGGCCATCGCTCGCAACAGCGACTCTGGCAAAGCTGAAGCCGTGACTTCTGCGTGGGCATCGAGCCAGTCTTCTGTGGACAGCCCCGCCATCCGGGAGCTGAAAATCGGCATGCCATCCGCGTCCTGAAGTTGCGGATCCAGGCCCGGGCGCAACGGCCCAGAACGCAACGTTGTCCACGCCGCTTGCGGGTCGTCGCCCTCGGGCAAGGTCAGGGCTTCGGCCAGGATGCACGCGAGCCCGAGAGGCATGCTTTGCGCAGCGGCGCCCCCCTCGTTTTTTTGCGCCGGGTCAACCCCACCCGCAGGCGTTGCGACAACAGCCGCCTCGACAGGCTTGGCCAGCCATTGGCGCAAACGAGCGGCGCCCCACCAGGCCAGCAAGGCAGCAAGCGTGAGCCCCACCGGCAACAAGATGAGTTGCGTGGCGACTTCCTCGCTGTTGAGCGGCTGCTGGCTGCGGTACCACTGCCACAGCGTCACCACCCAGACGGTGACGAAAATGACGAGCCCCAACCCGGCTGCCTTGACTGCCTTGGACATGCCTTGCCGCACGGGCCCGATCGAGCCCGCACTCCCTGATTGATCGGTTTGATGATGTGTGTCGCCGACGGATGTCTCGCCGGAGCGGCCCGAGTCTAAGCGCTGGGCCATGGGGCCTTGCCCCCCTCACGAGGGGTGGGTCGTTACAAGCTGTGTCGCCTTGGGCAGGCGCAGACCGGGCTTGCGCCACTCGACATGCCCGAAATCCATCAGGCGCCATCGCCCACCCCAGGTGAGGCCGTGCTGCTCGGCCACCTGCCCGTAGAGCTCGTAGCCGCGCATGGCCCAAGGGTCTCGCTCGGAGATGACCAGGCGCCCATCGCGCAAAAATGCGCAATCGGCTGCCAGCCCATGCTGGTGGTAGCTCTGCCCGGGCGCCGCACCCGTGACGCTCGGCCCGCGCGCCAGCAACACCGCCTGGCGCTCCGGACTGCGGTAGCCCTCCAGCAGGGCCATGTCGTAGCCGTGGACTTCCTTCATCACCTTGAAGACACGCAACAGCGCCTGCACGAAATCCGCGTCCATGCGCTCCCACCGTCGGTCCGCGCTCGACAGCATCGGCCTGATCACCTCGACTTCTGCCGTGGCGAACAACTCGGGTGGCGGTGGTGGCGGAGGCACGAGCTGTTCGCCTCGGAGCAGTTCGCTCACCTGGTGGTTGACCCCCAGGGCGCTGTCGTCGAATGCATCCGCCTGTTGGGGGCGCCAGCCAAGCCAGGCCCACATCAGCAGGGCCGGCAAAAGCAGCAGCAAGACAGACAGCCACCACACCCGAGAGCGCCCGAGCAACACGCGTGAGGCCGCGCCCAGGCGGGCACCGCGCCCGCGCCACCACATCGGGAACACGAGCGCAGACAACAACAAGCTGCCCAGCGCGAACCAGGCCAGTACCCACCCCAGATGCATGATCCCTGTAACGATTGATTGCAAACCGGCCCCCAGGCGTTGGAGGCGGCAAGTCCGCTCTTTAGAATGCGGCGATTGTTCATCAAAAAAAGAATTCGGGAGCCCGTCGTGACACGCGACACCCACACCACCGGTTCGGCCCGCCAACCGGGACGACGACCCCTTCGCCCTGAACCAGGTCGACCCAGCCTCTTCGCGGACTTCGACCAGGAGTCGGTGGAAGACATCGACCCGCAACGCATCCGCCTGCTCTCCACCCTGGAGTCCCAACGCGGGGTGCGCCGGCGCCCGCAAGCCAGGCGCCTGCCGACTGGCCGTGCCCACCCGTGGCTGACGCGTGCCCTCATGGCGGCGATGGGCCTGGGCATGCTGGTGATGCTGCTGAGCTTCATCCAGTTGCTCCGGCGGCCGCCGGCCCCGCCACCCGCCGTGCAAACTGTGTCGCTGCAGGCTCAGGCGAATGCCAGCACCACAGCACGCCTGGCTGGTGGATCCGCAACCGAAGCGGCAGAAATCATCGACATGTCGCCCCCGGCTGGCGGCGTCACCCGAGAAGCGATGCTCGCTCAGGCCCCGGTCGAGTCACCCGCGAACAGCGTCCAACCAGGCACCAGCCCGGTGTCGGTCGCGCCTCAGAACCCGCCTCCATCGCCTCCAACCAAGTCCGCTGCGGCACCGGGCACCGAGCCCGAACGCCTCGCCAAAGCAGCCAAACCGGGCGCTCAACGCACCAGTGCCCAAGTCAGCGCCAACGCCAACACCAAACGCGAACCCGTGACCTCGCAGGAGGACGTCGCGCTGGTTGAAGCCATGCTGGCACACGCTGGCCCTCGCAAAGCGCCACCGTCGCCAACGCTGGCGCTGCAGCAGTGCGGCACTGGCACGTCCGCACAGACCTCGGTCTGTCGGGCCAAGGTCTGCGTGCAACACCCTTCGCTGCCGGCCTGCCACACCCCCTGATCAGCGGCGCTTGAACCGGCTTTGAACAGCGTTTGCCCTGCTTCGCATGCGGGCACACAGCCGGGCGTGTGCACAATGGGCCTCCAGTCGTTAGGATGCGACCTCTCGCAACCGCAAGGCATCCACGCCGCGCGACCGCACCGCCAGGATTGCCCATGACCACGCCCACGCTCCGAGCCATCGACCCCCACGCCCAGCCCGCCGCAGTGCAGGACGACGATGGCGTGCCGGTGTCGGTGCGCATCCGCGAACGCATCAAGGCCGCTGAAAAGCGCTTTCACGCCAATGACAACATCTCCGAATTCATCGAGCCCGGAGAGTTGGACAAGCTGCTCGATGAAGTCGCGGGCAAGCTGGGCGGCGTGCTCGAGAGCCTGGTCATCGACACCGACAGCGACCACAACACCCAGGACACCGCTCGACGGGTGGCCAAGATGTACCTGGGCGAGATTTTCAAGGGCCGCTACCAAGCTGCGCCCTCGGTGACGGAGTTTCCCAATGTGGAACGCCTCAATGAGCTGATGATCGTCGGGCCCATCACCGTGCGCAGCGCCTGCTCGCACCACCTGTGCCCCATCATCGGTCGGGTGTGGATTGGCGTGATGCCCAACGAGCACTCCAACCTGATCGGCCTGTCCAAATACGCTCGCCTGATCGACTGGATCATGAGCCGCCCGCAGATCCAGGAAGAAGCCGTGACGCAGGTCGCCGAACTGCTGCAAACGCGCATGAACCCGGACGGCCTGGCCGTGGTGATGGAAGCCGACCACTTCTGCATGCACTGGCGCGGCGTCAAGGACATGGACTCCAAGATGATCAACAGCGTGATGCGCGGCTCCTTCCTGAAGGACCCGAACCTGCGCCGCGAATTCCTCGCCCTCGTCAACCAACGCAAAGGCTGATCAAACATGTTGGTCCGATTGCTGTACGCGAGCCGCGCCAAAGAACCCCTCACGGCTGAGGTGATCGACGCGATCTTGCAGGCCTCTCGCAAGGGCAACCCGGCAGCGGGTGTCACAGGTTTGCTCTGCCACAGTGGCGACGTCTTCATGCAAGTGCTCGAAGGTGGGCGCGATGTGGTCAGCGCGCTCTACAACCGCATCGCCAATGACCCGCGCCACACCGACGTGATCCTGTTGCACTACGAGGAAATCACCGAGCGCCGTTTTGCGGGTTGGTCAATGGGCCAGGTCAACCTGGCACGCGTGAACCCGGCCATCTTGCTGAAGTACTCGACCAAGGCCGAGCTGGACCCCTACGCCAGCTGCGGCCAGGCCTCGATGGCCATGCTCGAAGAACTGATCGCCACGGCATCCATTGCCAGCCGCACCTGCTGAGCCGGTGAGCCTGCCCGAGGTCCTGCTGGGCCTGGACTTCAGTTGTGCGCCCAGCCCACGCAAGCCCCTGACCCTGGCATGGGGCCGCCGCGCCGGGGCCGTGATGCGCCTTGATCGGGTCGATGAGGTGCTCAGCCACGACGCGTTGTCTGCCATCATCCAACCAGGTTCAACGGCCCTGCCCGGCGGTTTCGTCATGGGTTGCGACTTCCCCTTTGGCCTGCCCCGTGCCTTCGTGGAGGCCTTGCGGGTGCATGGCCCTGGTGAATTGCCTGAACGGCTGGCGACGCTGACTTGCTCAGCAGGTTCGTCAGGCGTGGCCGCCGCCCCATCATCCACCGCGTCGCAAGCCGATGGCCTGATCCAGGCCCTGCACCAGCACTGCATTGACCGCGCCGGCTTCCAGCGCCTGGTCGATGGCTGGGGGCAGACCTGGCACACCGAGCGGCCAGAGGGGCCCAAGCTCTTGCATCGGCCCACCGACCAGGCCTCACCTGGGGTCTCCAGTACCAGCCCATTGCAGACCCGCTACGTGCCTGTGGGCAAGATGTACTTCGAGGGCATGAAACGCCTGGTCGATGCCGACCTCAGCCTGCCAGGGCTGCGCAGCGGTCGCCCCGACGCCATCGCCCTGGAGGCCTACCCCGGCCTGCTCGCCCATGAACTGCTAGGCCGGCGCAGCTACAAAACCGACACCAAGGCCGATGCGGCCTCGCAGCAGGCGCGCCTGATCGCCCGCATGGACATGGTCGACGCGCTGGAGCAGGGTCGCACCCGGCTGGGCCTGCGCCTCAAGCTCAGCCCCGCACAGCGCGACCACCTGGTCAGCGACCCGAAAGGCGACCGGCTCGACGCCGTGCTCTGCCTGTTTCAGGCCGCCTGGGCCCACGCGCAACGTGAAGCAGGCCACGCACGCTGGGGCCTGCCCGACGGCATCGACCCGGTCGAAGGATGGATACTCTCGGCATGAATCACACCGACAACCTGCCTGACCAATTCGAAGTGACCGAGGTGCTGGGCCAGCCGGCCATCGTGCTCAAAGCCCCCGACGGCTCGCGCGCCACCGTGCTGCTGCATGGCGCCCACGTGGTCTCCTGGGTGCCCGCTGGCGCCGACGAACAGCTCTACCTCTCGCCCCAGGCCGTCGCTGGCCCGGGCATGTCCGTGCGCGGTGGCGTGCCGGTCGTTTTCCCTCAGTTCGAGCTCATGGGCCCGGACACCTCGCTNNCCCCGCCACGGCCTGGCCCGAACCCGCACCTGGTCGATCGACGGCGGCCGCGTGGGCGAAGAACACGCCCAGGTGACGCTGGTGCTGAGCGACGACGACACCACGCGTGCCCTGTGGCCGCACGGTTTCCGCCTGGAGCTGACGATCTCGATCGAGGCCAACCGGCTCGACCTTGAGCTGCACGCCGAGAACACCGGCGAGACGGCCTGGTCCTTCGCTGCGGCGTTGCACACCTACCTGGCCGTGTCCGAGCTTTCGCAAGTGCGCCTGCAGGGCCTGATCGGCCGACGCTTCATCGACCGCATCAACGGTGGTGAAACCATCGAGGACCACCCCGAGAAGCGTTTCCACGGCGAAATCGACCGCATCTACGCCAACGTGCGAGAACACCTGCTGCTGCGCGACGGCCCTCGCCGCCTGCGCATCGACCAGCAGGAGATGCCGGATGTGGTGGTCTGGAACCCCGGCGCCGATGGGGCCTCGCGCCTGGCCGACATGCCCGACGATGGCTGGCAGCACATGCTGTGTCTGGAGGCCGCTCGCATCCTGGAGCCCGTCAAGCTGGCGCCAGGTCAAGACTGGGACGGGCGCCAGAGCCTGACGCTCGAGGCGTACTGAACGCTGACCAGCCCGGGTCGACTCGAGTCGGCTCGGGGCAGGTCCAGCTCAGGCGGGCTTGCCGAGCAACTGCCTGAGGTCGGCCGTGACCTTGTCAACACCCATGCCGTAGCGCACGAACAGCCGAACGTGGCCTTCAGGGTCGAAGACGTAGGCCCCTGCCGTGTGGTCCATGGTGTAGTTGCCCTCGCTGGTGGGCACCTTCTGGTAGAAGACCTTGAACTCGCGGGCTGCGGCCTCGATCTGCTCGTTGGAGCCTGTCAGGCCCACAAAGCTCGGGTCCATCGCCTGCAGGTAGGCCTTGAGCACCTGGGGCGTGTCGCGCGCAGGGTCGATCGAGATGAAGATGCCCTGCACCCGATCGCCGTCGGGGCCCAGGCGGCGGCGCACCTCTGCCAACTCGGCCATGGTGGTTGGGCACACGTCGGGGCACTGCGTGAAGCCGAAGAACACGAACAGGACCTTGCCCTTGAACTCGGCCAGGTCGCGCTGGCGCCCATCGACGTCTTTGAGCGAGAGCTTGCGCGCGTACTCGGCACCGGTGATGTCCACCGCGTTGAAGCTGAGCTTGGGCACCACCGGCTGACCGGCCTTGTCGCAAGCGCCCAGCAGCGGCAACGCCAGCAAAGAGGTGGCTGCCGACAGCAGCAGGCCGCGGCGATTCAAGTCGTTTCGGTTCATGTCAGGTCAAATCACCCAGTAGTGATCGACCAGCAAGGCCGCGAACATCAGCATCAGGTGGATGATGGAGAAGCGGAAAGTCTTGCGGGCCAGCTCATCACTGTAACGCCGCCAGAGCCGAAAAGCGTAGGCCATGAACATCAGGCCCAGCACCAGCGCCGAGACCAGGTAGATCCAGCCGCTCATGCCGTAGATGAAGGGCAACAAGCTGCCCGCCAACAAGATGATGGTGTAGAGGAACACGTGCAGTCGCGTGAACTCATTGCCATGCGTGACCGGCAGCATGGGCAGACCGGCGCGCGCGTAGTCTTCGACGCGGTACAGCGCCAGGGCCCAGAAGTGCGGCGGCGTCCACAGGAAGATGATGAGGCACAGCATGAGCGCCTCGGGGTCGACCGAGCCGCGCATGGCCGCCCAGCCCAGCACTGGCGGCATGGCACCCGAGGCCCCACCGATGACGATGTTCTGCGGCGTCAGCGGCTTGAGCACCACGGTGTAGACGATGGCGTAGCCCACGAAGGTGGCCAGTGTGAGCCACATGGTCAAGAGGTTGACCCACAGGCCCAGGATGAGCATGCCTGCCGCGCACAGGGTGCCGCTGAAAACCAGTGTTTGGGTGCGGCTGAGCTCACCCCGTGCGGTGGGCCGCCAGGCGGTGCGCTTCATGCGCGCGTCGATGCCCTGCTCGATCAGGCAGTTGAAGGCGGCGGCCGAACCGGCCACCAGCCAGATGCCGATGCAGGCGGCCAGGGCCGTGAGCGCCTCGGCGGCCGTGGGCACACCGGGCACGGCCAGCAGCATGCCGATGACGGCGCAAAAAACAATGAGCTGCACCACCCGCGGCTTGGTCAGCACGTGGTACTGGTGGAACTTGGACGGCAGGCGGGTGGCGGGCATGGCCACGGGGGCGGGGGGCGTCGCGACGGTGTCGGTCATGGTCGGTTCAAGTGGCTGCCGGGACTATGACGCACAAGCCCGCGAGGCTGTAGCGTGATGTCCCTGATGTCCAGAGGAAACGGTGCTTGGATTGGCCTGCTGGCCGTCGAGCAAAGCTCGCCAGGCAGCCTGCTGGCGCGGCAGCACCAACAGGCGCGTGAGCCACCACACGAGCAGCGCCGCGCCGAAAGAGTGGGCCAGGGCCGCAGCCAGCGGCCAGCCAAGTACCACGTTGCTCAGGCCCGTGACGACCTGGGCCAGCAGCAGCAGCGCGAGCACCCGGGCCTCGCGGCGCCAAACAGGCTGGGTGCAGCCGGCCCCATCCACGCCGGGGCGCCAGCTGGACAGGCGCCAGGCGAACAGCACC
>NZ_DCXA01000086.1:0-2426 GCF_002328915.1 Aquabacterium sp. UBA2148 | reverse complement strand
CGCCAGGCGAACAGCACCAAGGCCAGCGCCACCCCACCCGCCAGCAGTCGGTGCGCCATGTGGATGGCGGTCAGGCTGGCCATGGTGATGACGCCGCCTTGGCCATCGCCACCCAGCGGACGCCACAGGTGGAACGCCCCGTCGAAATCCATCGGCGGCCACCACTGCCCCTGGCAGGTCGGGAACTTGGCGCAAGCCAGCACGGCGTAGTTGGTGCTGACCCAGGCGCCCGAAGCGATCTGCAGCGTCAACAGGGCCAGCACCACGAAGCCCGCTCGGCGCAGGCCCGATCTCGCCCAAAGGGCGCGGCGTTCATCGCTGCCATCGGCCCCACCCAGTGGCGCGGGATCGAGCACGCGCGCCTGGGTGGTCAGCAGGGCCACACCGAGCAAAGCACCCAGCAGGTGCCCGGTGACGATCAGCGGTTGCAGCTTCATGGTGACGGTGAACGCCCCAAAAGCGCCTTGCACGCAAACCCACACGAACGTCCAGGTGGCCCACCACGGCGACAGCGCACCGGGTACGTCACGCTGACGCCAGGCCAGCACCATCAGCCCCGTGATCAGGGCGCCGACGGCCGTGGCCAGGTAGCGGTGGATCATCTCGATCCAGGCTTTCGTGGGCGAAACCGGCCCTGTGGGCGCCGACGTGTGCGCGACGTGGATGTCGTCGCGTGCATGGAAGGGGCTCATCTCGCCGTAACAGCCCGGCCAGTCCGGACAACCCAGACCGGAGTCGGTCAGGCGCGTGAAAGCGCCAAACGCCACCAGGTCCAGCGTCAAAAAGAGCGTGGCCACCGTCAGCACGCGTTGCCAGGCTGGCCAACCATGACCCCCCTGTCGGCGAGCGCGCCAGACCACCACGGCCGCTGGCAACAAGGCCAGGCCCGCCCCGAGCAGCAGCAGCTCGATCAAAGGAGCCAGGTCGACGAGTTGTTGTCCCAAGGAAGCGGATGCCTGCATGCCCCTGTCCTCGCTCACTGACGACCCGCCTCGTCCCAGGCCTCGCTGGCCTTGAGCAGGCGGGTCAGGTCACGCTTGGCCTTGGTGAAATCGACGTTGGCCGGAAAGCGCATCATCCAGTCGCCACGCGGGTCCACCAGGTAGAGGTGATCGGCGAGCTGACGGCCGGACTCGGGCTCGAGCCAACGCGCCAGATCGGCCTGAGGAGCACGCAGCACGGTGGCCTGCTGCAGCGCAGGCAGCAGGGCCTCGCGCACCGGAGCGC
Organism: Aquabacterium sp. UBA2148; assembly: GCF_002328915.1. Lineage (NCBI taxonomy): Bacteria > Pseudomonadati > Pseudomonadota > Betaproteobacteria > Burkholderiales > Sphaerotilaceae > Aquabacterium > Aquabacterium sp. UBA2148. Next base: position 1,199 of record NZ_DCXA01000086.1, on the reverse strand, counting down.
CATCGCTCACCAGCCAGACACGGTCCACGCGGTCCTTGTCTCGACCCAGCGACTCGCGGAGCTGGCGCTGCAGGTAGAGCGTTTTCTCGCACGCCGCTTCGCAGGCCCCTTCGGCCACCGACACCAGCAACCACTGTCCCTTGAGCGAGGCAGGTAACACCGGCGAGCCCTGCAGGTTGCGCAGTGGCAATGCGGCGGGCTCAGGCATCGCGCGTGTCGGCTGGATCAGCGCACCGTGGTTGGTGCGTCCTTCGGGCCTGACCACGTAGTACATGAAGTAGGAGGCCACCACCGGGGCGGCGCACACCGCCCAGACCAACAGCATCTTGATGCGGCCCACGCGCGTGCGTTGGGTCAGGGCCTGGTCAGCAGCCGGCAGGCTGTGAACACTCAACTGGATCATCGGGTCGGTCGCCATCGGGTTCGGGTGCGCGGGGGCAGCAGAGCGTGTCATGAGAAGGCTGGCAGCATCAGGCAGCGACCGACCGCCGCGCACGCCGCGGTCGGATCACCGAAAACCAGAGTGTGAGACCGACCGCGAGCGCGGACAAGGCGAACCACTGTGCGGCGTAGGCGTGGTGCTTGTCGACACCCAGGTCAGGTTGGGGCCAGTCGCGCCGCAGATCGGGCGGAGCGACACCAGCCGGGGAATCAGACGTCATGGTCTCAGGATGCCCTTGCAGCACCGCGCCGGGTAGCGGGGATTGCCCCAGCCACGCTCGCCAGAAGGCCTCATCGGCGTTCTGACGCAGCACACGACCCGCCTCGCGCGGCGGTGGGCCCTCCTCGCCCAGGGCGTAGGCCTGCGACACCTGGGCCAACACGACACCGCGCAGCACCACCTCGCCATCGGCTTCGGGCCAATCAGGCAGGCGTTGACGGTCCTGGGCATCGCGCGGCCACCAGCCACGCTGCACCAGCACGATGCCACCCGGACAGGCCGAGTCGGACAAGCGCAAGGGGGTCACCACGAAGAAACCTGGCTGACCACCCATGGGCCGGTTGTCCAGGAAGACCGTGTGTTGACTCAGCCAGCGACCTCGCAGGGCGACAGGCTGCTGCGCGGGCAAGGCGGCGTCGACTTCGGCGCCCGGCTTGTCAGAGCCTCGCTGCGAGTTCGGCTCTGCCGCAGGTGCCGGCACAACCGATTTCAATCCAGACCGACAAGGCCAGTCACGCCCGCTCCCGGGCGCTGCGCT
>NZ_DCXA01000077.1:0-3333 GCF_002328915.1 Aquabacterium sp. UBA2148 | reverse complement strand
AGGCGCAGGTGCGCTGGCGGCACTGGCGGCCTCGGGCGCCACCGCAGCAACGCCCAGGGCAGTGCCTCCACCAGAGCGATCGACCTTGACCAGGCCGGCCGGCGGGCGGGTCGGGTCGTTCAAGCCCAGCAGCGGGTTGGTCTGGGCCAAGGCGCTGTGAAGCCAGCCACCCAGGGCCAACATGGCTGCGGCGCTCAGGCAAGAGAAGGAAAGCCGGCTCATGGGGCAATCTCCAAGGGATCGCGGTCCGGGCTGTAGGTTTGCACCTGCAGCGTCAGCGTGGGCGGCGCGCCATCGACCACGCTCAGGGTCATGCCGCTCCAAAGCAGGCGGCGAGGCAGTTGCTCGATGCTTCGCAACCAGCCCACCAGGTCCAGGTAGGGACCGGACACGCTGATCTCCAGGCCATGGCTGTAGAGCACCGGGGTGGCACCAACAGGGGCCGAAGCACCCTGCGCGCCATTGAACTGGACCTCGACCGGAGCCTGGGTGCGCATCGCCTTGAGCCGCAATTGGCCCTGCTGCGCCAGCAGCCCTTCCAAAAGGTTCTGCATCTCACGCGCGGGGGCCATCATCGACTGCTGACGCGCCAGCTCCTGCTCGCCATCGGCCAGGCGCTTGCGCAACTCGGCCTGCTCCTTCTGAGCGGCCATGAGCCGCGTGGCCAGCTCCACCCGTTTGCGGTTGAGCTCGGTCTGCATGGCATCGCGGGCCATGGTGGCGACCTGCTCGCGTTGACGCGCGGCCTTCAGGGCCTCGAACGCCGGGGTGATCAGCGTCAGGTCGCACAAGTAGGCGATCAGAGCGATCAGGGCCCCGATCAACAGCCGACGCTCGTTGAGCAAACGCCCATCGAACTGGCGCCGCAGCTGTCGCCAACGCAACAGCGCCTGAGGCGCCCATTTGTCCAGGCCCGGGATGTTCAACGACGCACGGGCAGCTGGGACCGCAGGGGCTTGCGCCTGCGCACCAGCCGTCGCACCCGCGAAGCGCCCAAGCCCCGGCAGCGAGAGCTTCGGCCAAGACAGAGCGGGGAGTTTGAGGCCCTTCATGGGGTCTCCTTCTGGGTCGCCACGCGCTCGGCCGCCTCACGGCCACGCAACGTGAATTCGGTGATGCCGGAGGGGACCGACCCCTCTTCCGACACCGTGTCACGCACCTCGATCTGCGCAAAGCGCCTGCTGCGGAACCGGTCTTCCTTCTCCAGTCGACGCAGGTAAGCGGGCAACAGCCCCGGGTTGGTCATGCGGCCACGCAGCTCGAGGTCGCGGCCATCGCCACGCACCTTCAAGCCAGTGATCCACAAGCCCGGCTGGGTTTGACGGCCCAGCGAAATCAACAGGTCCGAGTAACCCATGGACGTGGCGCTCACGTTGCCCTGCAACACCTGGCGAAGCTGCGTCTGCACCGCCTCTTTGCGTTGCAGCTCTTCCAGCTCACGGGTGACGTTGCTCGCCTGGGGTTCGGTCACCGAGCGCTGCAGCTGGGCCAACTCGGCCTCGACCTGCTGGGCCCGCGTGGTCGCGTGGCTGGCCCACAGGCTCAGGCCCACGCCCACCGACAAGCCCAGCGCCGCCACGACGCCGGCCAGGCGCAAGCCCATCTGGGCGCTCCAAGGGCCGCCGGAGCCTGCGGCTTCGTTTTCATCCACGAAGCGCAGCTGCTGTCGCCCGGCCGCTTCGGCCATGGGCCGCAAGGCGCCGCCCAGGGCGCACAGGTCGGCCAGGTGGACCCCGCTGCTCACCCAGGGGTGGGCCTCTCCCAGAGGTGACAGGTCGATCCAGTCGCTCAAGCGGAAAGCCTGCACCGGCACGTAGATCAGGTCCGAGAGCATGGGCAGGACTTCCTCGCCGCTGCCCGGGGGCAAGACCACCGACAGGCCTTGCAGCGAGACCTCGCTGTGCATGCGCTCGAAGGTGTCGATGGTGCGCAGCACCTCCAGCGAAGCCCGGCTGAGTGCCCCCTCGCGAGACTCGCTCGAGCTGGCCATCGCAGAGCCCTGCACCTCGATGTGGCGAGCCATGACCAGCTCGCCCTGGTATGTGATGACCAGCAAAGAGCTGTTTTCACCGAAGGCCAGCAGGGCGTGGGCCTTGCCTTCCTCCTCACCCAAGGCGCTGACGTTGCGCAAGGCGGTCTCGGGCACATCCAGCGCCGTCCAGTGCAGGCCGGCGTCATCCACGTCGGTTTGCACCTGCACGAAACGCGCACGCGGCAGCACCACGGTCAGCGTCGGGCGACTCTGGCGCAACTGGGTGGCCTCGGGCACCTCCAGCACGTCGATGAGCGCGTCATCGACCTCGAAATCCACGTGATCGCGCAGCGACCAGCGCAGCGCATCGGCCCATTCGGAGCGGGGCACATCGGGCGCGGGGATGGCCACCAGGCGGGCTGCGTCGTTGGTCAGCAGCCCGACCAGCTTGGACGAGCCCAGCCGGCGCTGCCGGTTCAGGGTCTGCAGGCCATTGCTCAGGCTGGACGCATCCACCCGGCCCACCCACTGAACCGACGGGCGGTCGGCGCCATGCACGACTTCCACGGCGAGCAACACGGCGCCATCCTGGGCAAGGCCCACCCAGGGCGATGAGGTGTTGGACGGTCGACGAAAGGCCATGCGGGACTCCGAGAAGCTTGTCGGAGATGCTGCCAGAGCCCTTTTTACGAAGTGGAAGGAATAAACGCGCCTTCGTGCGTTATTTCTCGCAGCCCGCCCAGATGTCACGGGCGGACAGATCCGCCCTGCTGGCGGGGGTCACTGCAGCAGGCGTGCGGGGTCGGCGTCGAGCTTGGCCAGGGCCTCGCGCGTGGCGCGAGTGGTCAAAGACTCTTCTTCCAGCGGCACCATCAGGCCCGCCTGCAGGAAGGCGCCCAGGCGGTGCAGCTGGAACAGCACACCACGGCCGCCCGGGGTCACGAACAAGCTGAGCTGCTTGTGCAGGCCCTGCCAGGCCAGCTGCACGTGCTCATGCCGGCCACGGTAGTCGAGGTTGAACCAGGCGCCGATCTGCAGCTCGCGCGCCCAGGCCTGCATGGCCGGGGTCGGCATCGAGCCACCTTCGGCCACGATCTCCAGGTCTTCGGTTTCGTGCCCAGACAGGTCACGCAGGGTGTCCACGTCCAGCTCGACCCCGGTGAGGTCGGGCAGCAACTCATCGAGGGCTTCGAGTCGCTGGGTCAGCTCGCGCAGCACGGTGGACGACAGCGGTGCCGAGCGGGCCGAGAAGGCCGCCGCCAGCGCCGTGTTGAGCGACTGGATGTGGCGGTCCTGGGCGTCGCTGGGCAGGCCGGCGCGCATCATGCCTTCGCGCACGGTCTTGAGCAGCGGCGGCAGGC
>NZ_DCXA01000073.1:3874-7198 GCF_002328915.1 Aquabacterium sp. UBA2148 | reverse complement strand
ATTCGTCGCCTTCGAGCCGGGCCACGGGCTGCAGCCTGCCCAGCAGCTCGCTCAGGCGGGGCAGGGCGGTGGCGTCCTTCAGGCGCGTCAGGGCGTGCTGGCAGGGCTCGGACAGGCTGGCCGCGAAGGGGATCACCCAGTGTCGGGGGGGGTTGTGGGCGGCGGGATCGGGGGCAGAACCGGGGGCAAAGGGCATGGGCGTGATTATCGAGTGAGTACACTCCCCCCACCATGAATTTGCCTTACGAATGGCGGGTGGGTTGGCGCTACACGCGGGCCAGCCGTTCCACCCGACGCAACGGTTTCATTTCCTTCATCTCCGGGGTGTCCGTGCTGGGCATTGCCCTGGGCGTGGCGGCCCTCATCATCGTGCTGTCGGTGATGAACGGTTTCCAGAAAGAGGTGCGTGACCGCATGCTGTCGGTGATCGCGCACGTCGAGCTGCACGACACCTCGGGCATCGGCCTGCCCGACTGGCACGTGCTGGCCGACCAGGCCAGGCAGCATCCGGCGGTCGTCGGGGCGGCGCCCTTTGTGCCCGCCCAGGCCTTGATCGCACGCGGCGAGGACATGCGTGGCGCCATCGTGCGCGGCATCGACCCGCAGGCAGAGGTGTCGGTCACGCCGCTGGCGGCCAGCATGAAGGACACGTTCGCGCGCCTGAAACCGGGCGAGTGGGGGGTGATCATCGGCCACGAGATGGCGCTGCAGTTGGGCGTGCGCGAGGGCGATGCGCTCACCCTGGTGGCGCCCAGCGGACAGGTGACGCCGGCCGGCATCACGCCGCGCGTCAAGCAGGTCACGGTCGAGGGCATTTTCAGCGCCGGCCACTACGAGTACGACAACGGCCTCGTGCTGATGCACATCGACGACGCGGCGCGGCTGTTCCGCACGGGTGGCCCGGTGGGCGTGCAGCTCAAGCTCAAGGACGCCCAGCAGGCCCGCGTGGTGGCGGCCGAGCTGGCCGACAAGCTCGGGCCCGGCATCGCCGTGCGCGACTGGACGCGCACCAACCGCAACTGGTTCGACGCCGTGCAGGTCGAAAAGCGCATGATGTTCATCATCTTGACGCTCATCGTGGCCGTGGCCGCCTTCAACCTGGTCTCCACCCTGGTGATGACCGTGACCGACAAGCAGGCCGACATCGCCATCCTGCGCACCCTGGGTGCCAGCCCACGCTCCATCATGGGCATCTTCATGGTGCAAGGCGCCATGTCCGGCGTGCTGGGCACCATCGGCGGCCTGGGCCTGGGGCTGCTGGTGGCTTTCAACATCGACGTCATCGTGCCGGCCATCGAGCGCCTGCTGGGCGTGAACTTCCTGCCAGGCAGCATCTACCTCATCAGCAAGATGCCGTCCGATCCGCAGGCCGCCGACATCGTCCCCATCGGCATCATCTCCCTGGTCCTGTCCCTGGTTGCGACGCTCTACCCGAGCTGGCGCGCCAGCCGCGTGCAACCCGCCGAGGCCCTCCGATATGAATGACAAACGCGCGTCCTTCCACCGTCCGCTGCGGGTGCGCAAGGTGCATTCCTGGCGCACCTTCCTGTGGTTGAGCCGCGGGTTCAGCGACTTCATGAACGCGCCCTTGGTGGGCCTGCTGCATGGCCTGGCCATGGGGGCTTTCGGTGGGGCTTTGCTCTACGTGGCCTGGGACCGTTTCTGGGTGCTGGCAGGTGCCTTGTCGGGCTTCCTGCTCGTGGCGCCCATCCTGTCAACCGGGCTTTACGCGGTCAGCCGGGGCCTGCTCAAGGGCGAAGACGTCGGTTTGCGCACGGTTTGGCAGGTGTGGTCTTCGCTCGATGGGCGCCTGGTGCGTTTTGGCGTGCTGCTCACGGCCCTGGGCACCGGCTGGGTCATCACCTCGGCGGCGCTCATCACCCTGGGCGTCAAGCCTGCGGTGACCACGCCAGAGGACTTCCTGATGCGCGTCGTGCTGGCGCCTGACCCGGGCTTCTTCGAGCTCTGGCTGGTGGTCGGGGGCTTGATGGCCGCGCCGGTTTTTGCCTCCAGCGTCGTCGCGCTGCCGCTGTTGCTGGACCGCCAGGTCGGTGTTGGCCAGGCCGTGCTCACGAGCTGGCGTGCCGTCATGGCGAACCCGATCTGCATGAGCCTGTGGGGAGCGATCGTGATGTCGCTGTGCCTGCTGGGCCTGGGCACCTTGATGTTTGGATTGATTCTGGTGATGCCGATCCTGGGTCATGCCACCTGGCATGCCTACCGTGATCTGGTGGTCCGGGAAACGGTTTGAGATGGACGGATTCACTGAAGAGCAGATTGCTCAGTTCGGGCTCACGGTTGGCGTGGGCGGCTTCATGCTGTACATGGCCTTCATCATCGTGCAGCTGGCGCGCGAGTCCAAGGCAGGCAAATTCGGCACCTTCGTGCTCTTTCTGGTGCTGGGTTTCGGGCTGCTGGGCTTCCTGGCCAAGAACCTGATCGCCTGGTTCCTCAACATCTGAGCGCGCATGACCCAAGCGAACGAACTCATCCTGCAGGCCACCGGCCTGGTGCGCCGCTTCAGCGAGGGCTCGCTGGACGTGACCGTGCTCGACGGCGTGGACCTCGAAGTCGCCCGAGGCGAAACCCTGGCCATCGTGGGCGCCTCAGGCTCAGGCAAGAGCACGCTGCTGCACCTGCTGGGCGGGCTTGATGCACCCACGCGCGGCCGCGTGCACCTGGCTGGCCGCGACCTGTCTCAGCTCAATGCCACCGAGCAGGGCGCCTGGCGCAACCAGCACCTGGGCTTCATCTACCAGTTCCACCACCTGCTGCCCGAGTTCACGGCGCTGGACAACGTGGCCATGCCTCTGCTGATCCGCCGCATGCCCATCGAGCAGGCGCGCGAGCAGGCCCGAGGCTGGCTCGACCGCGTTGGCCTGCTCAACCGCGTGGGGCATCGCCCGGCCGAGCTGTCGGGCGGCGAGCGCCAGCGCGTGGCCGTGGCCCGAGCCCTGGTCACCCAGCCGGCCTGCGTGCTGGCCGACGAGCCCACCGGCAACCTTGATCGCCACACGGCGGGCACTGTCTTTCAGCTCATGCTCGATCTGGCTGCATCGCAGGGCACCGCCCTGGTCATGGTCACGCACGACACCGAACTGGCGACGCGTTGCAGCCGCATGCGCCGCCTGGTCGGCGGGCGCTTCGAAGACTGACATCCCGAGGCCGGCCCGATGGACGCCGCAGCTCGCCCCACCAGCCCGAGAGATTCGCTGGGTGAGGCGCAGGGTTTCTGGGTCGACACGCACTGCCACCTCGATGCCCCCGAGTTCGATCCCGATCGCGAAGAGGTGATCGCGCGCGCCCACGCCGCCGGCGTGGGCC
>NZ_DCXA01000073.1:0-3836 GCF_002328915.1 Aquabacterium sp. UBA2148 | reverse complement strand
GGGCCTGCAGGTGGTCCCGGCCGTGACGCCCGGTACGTTTGAAGCTGCGCGCCAGGCTGCGCATGCCTGTCGGGGCGCCTACGCGCTGGGCACCCACCCCTTGTTCGTTCACCAGGTGACCCACGACGCGCTCGAGCAACTCGAGCTGGCGTTGCGCCGATGGCGGGACGACCATCGCCTGGTCGCCATCGGTGAAATTGGCCTAGATCACTTCGTGCCCGGGTTGCAGGACGAGGCCAGTCGGGCCTTGCAAGAGCGCATCTACTCGGCTCAACTGGAGCTGGCCGTGCGTTGTCAACTCCCGGTGATCCTGCACGTGCGCCGAAGCGCCGACGGCTTGCTCAAGCACCTGCGCCGCCTGCGCGATGCAGGTCGCCCGGTGCCTGGCGGCATCGCCCATGCGTTCAATGGCAGCGAACAGCAGGCTCAGGCTTTCATCGAGCTGGGCTTCAAGCTCGGTTTTGGCGGCGCGATGACCTTCGAGCGGGCGCTGCAGATCCGCCGCCTGGCGGCCGATTTGCCTGCCGAAGCCATCGTGCTGGAAACCGATGCCCCGGACATCCCGCCGCACTGGCTCTACCGCACCGCCGAGCAGCGAGCGCAGGGCCTGCGCAGCCGCAACGAGCCTGCCGAGTTGCCCCGCATTGCCCAGACCCTGGCCGCTTTGCGCGGCTGGAGCCTGGCAGAAACGCAGCGCATCACCACCGCGAACGCCCTCAAAGCCTTGCCGAAGCTGGCCGCCATCCGCTGTTGACATGGGCACGGTCAGGGCGATGCAAGCGCCTACCGCAGCCAGCCGCTCAGCAGTGGCCAGACCTGATCGACGGTGAACGCCGCACCCACGAGCAATGCCCCCACGCTGGTGACCAGCACCGCAGCAGCCGCCACGTCCTTGGTGAGCTTGATGGCATCGTGCCGTTGAGGGTGCAGGCGATCGGCCAGCGCTTCGATGGCCGTGTTGAGCAGTTCGGCTGCCACCACCAGGGTCACCGTCAGGGCCATGAGCGCCCACCACAGCGGTGGCGCACGCGTCCACAGCAGGGTCGCCGCCACGCCCAGCGTGGCCAGTGCGTGGGTGCGCAGGCTTTTCTCAGTGAGCCAGGCGGCCCGCAGGCCCGCCCAGGCAAAGCCCAAGCGGTCGATGAAACGGTGCCCCTTCATCGGCTGCGCTCCTGTCCCAATTGCAAGTGGCTGGCCGTCAGCCAGCACAGCAGCGCCCAGGCTGCGCCAGCCGCCCAGCCCGCGAGCACGTCGGACGCCCAGTGGACACCCAGGTACACGCGAGAGACCCCCACCAGGCCAGTCAGGAGCGCAGCCGTTCCCATCACATGCAGGCGCAAGCGCGTGCGTGGCACCAGCCGCGCCACCAGGGCCGCCAGCGTCAGGTAGACGATCGCCGACATCATGGTGTGCCCGCTCGGGAAGCTGTAGCCGGAGGCCACCGTGGCGTGAAAGATGGCATCCGGCCGCGACTGCGAGAAGATCACCTTCAGCCCCGAGGCCATGGCCAGCCCGCCCACGGCGGAGCCCAGCGCCAGCCAAGACATCGCGTGTTGCCCGGCCATGACGAGGTAGCTCCACACGGCGCCCACCGTCAGCGCCAGCACGGCCGGTCCGCCCAGCGCCGTGATGTCACGCATGGCCTCTTGCAGCCACACCGGTCCCACGGGTGTCTGGCCGTGCTCGCCCGTTCGCAGCTGCTGCAGGATCCACCGATCCACCGAACGCGTGCTGCCTTCCAGCACCTCTGAGGCGATTTCCAGGAAGCCCCAGGCCGCCAGCGCCATCAACAGGAAGGGCCACAGCAGGCGCAGCCCCAGGTGCCGCTGGATGGCCCTCATGGCGCGGCCACCCCGAAGCGCTCGAACGCCTCGCGCCAGGCTGCCAGCTTGCGCTCGAAAGACCACGAGGCGTTGGCCGGACTGGTGGAGGGCAGTTGACACACGGGCAGCCCCAGCGCCTTCGTGAGCTTCATGTGCCGGGCCGATTCGCCGCCGTTGTGGGCGATGCCGCACAGCGTTGGCAAGCGGCGTTGCAGGGCGGCCAGGTCATTGAGCTGCGCGCAGCGAATGGCGCTGTCCAGGCTGCCCTCGCGTTCGCACCCTGCGTACACGTCCCAGATGGCCACGCCGTGGGCCATGGCGATGGGCACGCGTTCTGCGTAGGGCAGGGCGCTCAACGCCTGCAGGCCCTCCAGCCCCCAGATGGCTGACAGGATGGGCCAGAAGTGGTTGCGTGGGTGGGCGTAGTACTGCTGGGCCCGCAGTGACGCTTCGCTCGGGAAGCTGCCCAGGATGAGCAGGCGAGCGCCCGGGCCAGCCACCGGGTCCAGGCCGCTCAGCCGCCGGGTTTCGGTGTTTGAAGCCAACGTGGCCTTTGCAGGCGATGGGGCGCTTGCAGGCTCGGCCGGAGGCTGTGCGGCGCACATCGCCGCGGTGCGGATCAACGCAGAAGGCATGCCTTTGACTGTGCCACACTCGCCGAGGTGAAACGTGCCCGCCAACCTGCCCTGCCCGAAGCCACCATCTCCGAACAAGGAGGGGTACGCTTTCTGCACCTTGACACGCCCTGGATCCAGGGCGCCATGCGCATCCGCAAACCCCAGAAGCTGGAGCTGGAGTACATCCAGCGCATGATGGCCTGGCTGCTGTTGCGAGAGCCCGAGCACCTGCCTGGCACCCGCTGCCTGCAATTGGGCCTTGGCGCTGCAGCCCTGACCAAGTTCTGCCACAGCGAGCTGCGCCTGCCGACCACGGTCGTCGAGCTCAACCCTCAGGTCATCCAGGTCTGCCGCAGTTGGTTCCACCTGCCCGAAGACGACGATCGCCTGCAGGTCATCCAGGGCGATGCCGACCGATACGTGCGCGACGACGCCCACATCGCATCAGCCGATGCCCTGAGCGTTGACCTGTACGACCACGAAGCCGCCAGCCCTGCGCTCGACGACGAGGCCTTCTACCAGGCCTGCTGGCGTGTGCTCGACGATGGCGGGGTCATGACCGTCAACCTTTTCGGGCGCGAAGCCAGCTTCGAGCGCAGCGCCCGACGCATCGCCACCGCCTTCGGCGAGGACCACGTCGCCGTTTTCAAGCCCACGTCGGATGGCAACACCATCGTGCTGGCCTGGAAGGGCGTCGACATGCCGACAAGGGAAGTGCTGGCGCAACGTGCCGAAACTCTGGAGACCCATTTTGCGCTGCCCGCGCGAAAATGGGTCAAGTTGCTGTCGGCGTGGAAGCCGGCTGCCGCCGTGTCCAAGTCCGACAAGCCAGCGGCAGCCCAGTCCGCCGGCCCCAAGCCATCCCGCAAGAAGGCCTCCGCTGCATGAGCTCGACCTCTGCCTCCCGCGCCACCCCGCGCGCCCACGCCGATCAGGGCAAGGATTTGCCCAAAGGCCCGCTGGCCTGGCGCCAGCTGCTGACCTGGCTGCTCGAAGACGGCCTCATCACCCCCGCCGACGCCGAGCGCGTGACCCAGCGTTTCGCTGCGGGTGACAGCGCCCAGCACGCCCTGGTGCGCTTGTCGGGCATGGCGCTGACCCGGGCCGACACCGGCGCCGCGCTGGAACTGGAACCCCTCACGGAATGGCTGGCCCGCCGCGTGGGCCTGTCCTACCTGCGCATCGACCCGCTCAAGGTGGACGTCGCCCGCGTGGCCGAGGTCATGTCCATCAACTACGCCGAGCGCCGCAAGGCCCTGCCGGTGCAGGTCAGCCTGACCGAAATCACCATCGCCACCTGCGAGCCGCTGGACGTGGCCTGGGTGGACGAGATCCTGGCGCACACCAAGAAGAAGATCCGCCTGGTGGTGTCGAGCCCGCTGGACCTGCAGCGCTT
>NZ_DCXA01000322.1:3286-3988 GCF_002328915.1 Aquabacterium sp. UBA2148 | reverse complement strand
CCGGCAGCAGCCGACGAGTTGTGCCGCGTCGCGTACAGCCCCGAAAGCACGATCAAGGCCGCCCCTGTTACCGCCGAGGCCAGCAAGGGGTCGTCGAACAACACGATGCCGAAAACGAAGGCGTGCACGATACCCAGGTACTGCAAGCTGGCGTTGACCAGCATGGTGCCGCGCGCATAGGCCCGTGTCATCAGCAGCTGAGCGATGGTGGCGAAGGCCCCCACACCGAAGAGCTCCAGCCAGGCGTGCCAGGGGATGTCGGGCAGCGAGCTGGGGTTGCCCTGACCTGGGATCAACCAGATCAAGGCGCCCAGCAGCGTGCCCATGACCGAGAACCAGAACACGACCCGCACCTCGGGCTCGCCTGCACGCCCCAAGGCCGTGACCTGCACATAAGCCGTGGCGGCCAGCATGCCGGAGCCCACGCCCAACATGCCGGCGAAGAGCTGGTCTTGCGCCAGGGTTGGCTGCAGCACCAGGGCCACGCCCAGGAAGCCGACGGCGATGGCGCCCACCAGCCGCAGGTCCACACGCGCGCTGCGCTGAAAGGCCGCGCGCAACAGCAGGAACACCGCGATCCACACCGAGGACATGTAGTTCAGCGTCACGGCCGTCGCCAGGGGCAGGTGGCCGATGCAGTAGAACCACAGCGACAGGGCCAGCACGCCAGAGACGCCTCGCTGCGCGTGCAGGCGGGGCACT
>NZ_DCXA01000322.1:2072-3197 GCF_002328915.1 Aquabacterium sp. UBA2148 | reverse complement strand
TGCGGGGCACCGTCGTGCGCAGCGGCGTGGCCGTCTGCCAGGCGATGGCCGCCATGATGAGCGCACCCACCAGCCCTCGAGCGCTCACCACGGCCGCGGTGCCGAAATGCGCAGACGCCAGCTTCACGCACACGCCCATGCAGGCGAACAGCACGGTGGCGGCCACCATCTGCAAGTAGGGTGAATGTCGAATGGGCATCGGGGCTGCAAAGGAAAAGGCCGCCCGCAGGCGGCCTGTGCACGAGGGGCTGTCAGCCCTTGTAGGCCATCGTCCGGCGATACCACTCGTGGAAGTGCTGCATGCCGTCTTCCATCGGGCTTTGATAAGGACCGACTTCGTTGTCACCGCGCTCCATCAGGGCACGGCGGCCGGCGTCCATGCGCTCGCCGATCTCGTCGTCCTCGATGCAAGTCTCCATGTAGGCGGCGCGCTGGGCCTCGATGAACTCGCGCTCGAAGGCGGCGATTTCTTCGGGGTAGTAGAACTCCACCACGTTGAGCGTTTTCTGAGGCCCTTGCGGGTACATGTTGGAGACCACCAGCACGTGCGGGTACCACTCGACCATCATGGTCGGGTAGTAGGTCAGCCAGACGGCGCCTTGCGACGGCTTTTCGCCGCCACGGTAGTTCATCAGCACCTCGCGCCACTTCTTGTAGACGTCCGAGCCTGGCTTGTCGAAGCCCTTGGAGACGCCCACGGTCTGCACCGAGTAGGCGTCGGCCATGTCCCAGCTCAGGTCGTCGCAGGTCACGAAGTTGCCCAGGCCGGGGTGGAAAGGACCGACGTGGTAGTCCTCAAGGTAGACCTCGATGAAGGTCTTCCAGTTGTAGTTGCACTCGTGCAGCTCGACGTGGTCGAGCACGTAGCCGGTGAAGTCGAGGTCGCCACCCGGCTTGAAGCGCGCGTCCAGGCCGGCCAGGTCGACAGCGATGTCACGCCCGTTGTCTTCGAACAGCAGCCCGTTCCAGTTGCGAACCTTGTAGTTGTTCAGGTTCAGGCAGGGGTCGTGGTCGAAGTGGGGGGCGCCGATCAGCTCACCCTGGTGGGAGTACGTCCAGCGGTGCAGCGGGCAGACGATGTTGTGCTTGGTGTTACCGCGGCCGCGCAGCATGAGCGCCTGCCGG
>NZ_DCXA01000322.1:0-1999 GCF_002328915.1 Aquabacterium sp. UBA2148 | reverse complement strand
CAGCATGAGCGCCTGCCGGTGGCGGCAGACGTTGGAGATCAACTCGATGCCGTCTTTCGTGCGCACCAGCACGCGGCCTTCTTTTTCCTGAGGCAGCGTGAGGTAGTCGCCCACCTCGGGCACGCTGACGGCGTGGCCAAGGTAGCGGGGACCTGACTGAAAGATGCGCGCTTGCTCCTCCTTGTACAGTTGTTCGTCGAAGTAGACGTGAACTGGCAGCTGGGTGTGGGAGCTGCGGCGAAGGGCGTTGAGCGCAGGACTCAGGTCGGACATGATCCCCAGGATCTCCAAAAACCAATGTCAACCCGCTCCGCGAGAGCTGTCTGCCGACCATGAAAACAAGGCACGGATCAGGCGTTGGCTTCGCGAAGACATGTGAAACCCGGCTCGAAGTCAAAAAACCAAACCGGGGACGGCATCCCGGTGCAATCCGGGGAACCCGAGATTCTAGCCGGGGGGTGGGGTGGGGCAAGCCTGTGGGTTTGCTCCGGCGCAAACCAGCGCGCCAGGCCCGATGTCAAGGCCCGCCCACCCTCAGGGGCGGGGCGTTCGAGGCAGGGCAGTCGAAATAGAATACGCGTTTGCCCGCAGAGCCGGATCTCCCACCCTCCCCATGGCCCGACCACCCTCCACCCCCGCTGCGGCCTCCTCCGCGGCCGCGTCGAGCGCCCCTGGCGCCGAGGCCCTGCCCGACAGCTACGAAGACGCGATGGCCGAGCTGGAACAGCTCGTCGCGCGCATGGAGTCGGGCGCCTTGCCCCTGGAGCAGTTGCTGGTGGCCTACCAACGTGGGGCCTCTCTGCTGGGCTTTTGTCGCGAGCGCCTGCACGCCGTTGAGGACCAGGTCAAGCAGCTCGAAGGCGGGCAGCTCAAGCCCTGGGACGCGGCATGAGCCCTGAACAACTGCAAAGCTGGTCGGCCCAGGCGCTGGCCCGTGTGGAAGCGGCCCTGGACGAATGGGTGCCCCGGTCGGCGCCGGCTGGGCTGGGCGATGCCATGCGCTATGGCGTGCTCGACGGCGGCAAGCGTTTGCGGGCCTTGCTCGTCGAGGCCGCTGCCGAGGCGGTGGGCGCGCTCAACGCCGCGACGGGCCGCGAAGCCGCTTTGCGTGCCGCCTGTGCCGTCGAGCTGATCCACGCGTACTCGCTGGTGCACGACGACATGCCCTGCATGGACAACGACGTGTTGCGCCGTGGCAAGCCCACGGTGCACGTGGCCTTTGGCGAAGCCCAGGCCATGCTGGCCGGTGACGCCATGCAGGCCTTGGCCTTCGAGGTGCTCACGCCCGATGTGGGCGAGGGCGCCGGGGTGTCGCCCGTCTTGCAGGCAAGGCTGGTGCGCTTGCTGGCGCGTGCCTCGGGGCAGTCCGGCATGGCCGGTGGCCAGGCCATCGACCTGGCCAGCGTGGGCCGGGCGCTCGATGAGGCCACCCTGCGCGACATGCATCGCCGCAAGACGGGCGCCTTGTTGCGCGCCAGCGTGCAGATGGGTGCTGCCTGCGCAGAGCTGGGCGCAGACTCACCCGCCTGGCAGGCCCTGACCGATTACGGCCACACCATGGGCCTGGCCTTCCAGATCGTCGACGATGTGCTGGACGCCACCCAGCCCTCCGACACCCTGGGCAAGACCGCCGGCAAGGACGCCGAAGCCAACAAGCCCACCTACGTGAGCCTGCTGGGCCTGGACGGGGCCCGCCGCGAAGCCGATGAGCTGCTGGCCCAGGCCCTGGCCGCACTGGCTCGCAGTGGCTTGAGCGCCGAAGCCACCGGGGCCCTGGCGGCCCTGGCGCACCGCATCGTCCACCGCGATCACTGAATCAGAACAAATCCCCACCAGGATGAGCAACATGACCCACCCCCTGCTGTCGCGCGTCGACTCGCCCGCAGATCTGCGGCACCTGTCGCGAACGGAGCTCAAACAGCTCGCCACCGAGCTGCGGTCCTACCTGCTCGAAAGCGTGGCGCGCACCGGGGGGCACCTGTCGTCCAACCTCGGCACG
>NZ_DCXA01000107.1:18843-29363 GCF_002328915.1 Aquabacterium sp. UBA2148 | reverse complement strand
CCGCGATCAGGCCTTGCGCGCCGGCCTCTTCGTAGCCCGTGGTGCCGTTGATCTGGCCGGCGAAGAACAGCCCGCCGATGGCCTTGGTCTCGAAGGTGGACTTCAGCTCGCGCGGATCGAAGTAGTCGTACTCGATCGCGTAGCCGGGGCGCAGGATGTAGGCGCTCTCCAGGCCGGGCATCGAGCGCAGGGCCGCGAGCTGGATGTCGAACGGCAGCGAGGTGCTGATGCCATTGGGGTAGAACTCGTTCGTCGTCAGGCCTTCGGGCTCCAGGAAGATCTGGTGCGAGTCCTTGTCGGCGAACCGATTGATCTTGTCCTCGATGGAGGGGCAGTAGCGCGGCCCCACCCCTTCGATCACGCCCGTGAACATCGGGCTGCGGTCGAAGCCAGAGCGGATGATGTCGTGCGTCTGCTGGTTGGTGTGCGTGATCCAGCAAGGCAGCTGGCGCGGGTGCATCTCGGGCGAGCCCAGGAAGCTGAACACGGGCACGTCAGCACCCGTGGGCGCGGAAAGCGGCGCGCCGGGCAAGCCCCAGCCACCCACCAGCCCCACCCCATCACCAGGCTGCTCGGTCAGCTTGGAGAAGTCGATGCTGCGACCGTCGATGCGCGGGGGGGTGCCCGTCTTCAGGCGGCCTTGCGGCAGCTTGAGCTCCTTCAGCCGCGCCGACAGCGAGATCGCGGGCGGGTCACCTGCGCGGCCAGCGCTGTGGTTCTGCAGCCCGACGTGGATCTTGCCGTCCAGGAAGGTGCCGGCCGTCAGCACCACCGCGCGGGCACGGAAGCGGATGCCCACCTGCGTGACCGCACCCACCACGCGGGACCCTTCGCCGTCGCCCTCGACCATCAGGTCGTCCACCGCCTGCTGGAAGATCCAGAGGTTCGGCTGGTTCTCCAGGCGCTTGCGGATCGCCGCTTTGTACAGGATGCGGTCAGCCTGGGCGCGGGTCGCGCGCACGGCCGGGCCCTTGCTCGAATTGAGGATGCGGAACTGGATGCCGCCTTCGTCGGTGGCCAGGCCCATGGCCCCGCCCAGCGCGTCCACCTCCTTGACCAGGTGGCCCTTGCCGATGCCGCCAATCGACGGGTTGCAGCTCATCTGGCCCAGCGTCTCGATGTTGTGGGTCAGCAGCAGCGTGGCGCAGCCCATGCGGGCCGCAGCCAGGGCGGCTTCGGTGCCGGCGTGGCCACCGCCGACCACGATGACGTCAAATTCTTGGGGATACAGCATGGGCGCTCTGCCTCATTTTTGAGCAACCTTCCATTTTACCCAGGGCTTCCCCTCGGTGGGGGATTCCGTGGCTTCATCGCGGGCATCGGCATTCATCCGGGTGAGCAGGCGAGCCAAGCAGGCCCGACACAGGCACGGTGTCACACCTGGCCCAACACCGCCGGTGCCGACATCCATTGCTCGAGCGCACAATCGCGGCCATGGATTGCCGCCCTGCCTGCGCCGCCTGTTGCATCGCCCCCTCCATCAGCAGCCCCATGCCCGGCCTGCCTCACGGCAAGCCTGCAGGCGTGCCCTGCCCTCACCTCGACGAGGCGCTGCGCTGCCGCCTCTTTGGCCGACCGGAACGGCCGGCGGTGTGCGGCTCGCTGCAACCATCGGCCGAGATGTGCGGCGACAGCCGTGAGCAAGCCATGCGGTGGCTCGGTCACCTCGAGGAGGCCACGCAGGTTCGCCCCAAGGCCTGAGGCGCCTCAGCGTCTGTCAGGCCCTAGACAGGGCCTCGGCCCGCTTGGCCCCTGCCGGCTCGGAGGCACCCGCCCCCGCAGGCGGCACATCCTTGCCATCGAGCAACCACTCCGGCGGCGCCCCGGCGGCCTCGCCCGTCAGCTGCTTCATCTTCTCGCGCAGCCCCTCGGTGGTCAGCCCACGGCCGTGGGGCGCCCAGCCAGGCGGCCCGAACAGGTAGCCCAAGGCGTGCAGCGGGTTGCGCACCTTGAGCAGGTCTCGCCCAATGGCCACCCACTCGGCCAACAGCACCCACAGCGCGATGTTCGATGTCTGCGACTTCACCAAACCGTAGCGGATCGGCACGCCGTCCTTCTCTTCCACGTAGGTGCCGAACAGCCGGTCGAACAGCATGATCGTGCCGCCGTAGTTGCAGTCCAGGTACTCGACGTTGGCGGCGTGGTGCACACGGTGCGC
Source organism: Aquabacterium sp. UBA2148 (assembly GCF_002328915.1). Lineage (NCBI taxonomy): Bacteria > Pseudomonadati > Pseudomonadota > Betaproteobacteria > Burkholderiales > Sphaerotilaceae > Aquabacterium > Aquabacterium sp. UBA2148. The sequence goes on along the minus strand of NZ_DCXA01000107.1, from coordinate 27,205 downwards.
CGAAGGCGTGTTGAAAACACCCTCCATCCAGCCCAGCTTGGGCACCATGTCGGTGTGGATCCAGAACTGGTAGACCAGGTTCAGGCCGTAGGAGATGAGCACCGCATCGGGCGAGAAACCCAGCAGGCACTGCGGCGCGAAGAACACGAAACCGCCCGTCACCTTGCCAGTGATTGACTGCCGAAAAGCCGCCGCCAGGTTGTACTGGTTGCCCGAGTGGTGCACCTGGTGCGAAGCCCAGTACCAGCGGATGCGGTGGCCGGCACGGTGCATCCAGTAGTAGAAGAACTCGGTGCACAGGAACATCGCCACCCAGCCCCACCAGGTGTCCATGGGCACCGTCCACAGGCGCTGCTCGTACATCCAGGCGCCAAACGGGAGCGAGGCGCCCAGCACCACGCCCATCGGGATCGACTCGACCACCACGCGCCACAGGTTGATGCGCACGGTCGTCCAGAAGGCACGCCAGTCATAGGGCTCGCGGCCCTGCGCTGCTCGGCGGCCGATCATCACGCCTTCCAGCGCGGTGATGGCCACGGCCGACAGGCCCAGGATGGCCATCATGGCCTGGATGACATTCAACTTCTCGATCATGTCGGGCTCGGTGTTCGGTTGCTCGTCGCTGACTCGTTCGTCAACGCCTGAACCATAGAGACATGCCCGCGCCTTGTCGCCCGGGGAAGCCCTTTCGGCACGCGTTAAACCCCTCGAGTAAGGGGGCCGCGCGCTTGCGCTGTGTCAGATCGACGAGGCTCTGTCGCGCAATGGCGCCTGCGCCCCACTGCTGTCGCGGCTCAATCAGCGTCCAGTGCACAGGTGTAGAACCAGCGCCCACCTTCGCGCACGAACTCACTGCGCTCGGCCAAGCGGTGAGCCCGACCACCCAGCTTGCTGCGCGCCACGAACCCGACCTCGCCTCGGTCCGGGCCGTGCATCGCCGAGTGCTTGACCTGCAGACCCAGCCAGCGCAGACCAGGCTCCGGCGCTTCGATGCCGGTGGGGCGGTGATCGGGGTGCCAGGTCGCGAGCAGGTAGTCGCGCAGGTCCAGCACGAAGGCGCTGTAGCGCGAGCGCATGAGCGCCTGCGGGTCGGGCGCCTGCAGGTGCAAGGGCCCCGCGTGGTAACGACCGCAGCAGGCCAGGTAGGCCGCCCCGGATCCGCACGGACAGGGCGCAGAAGGGGCCAGGTCAGTCATCGGTGTCCCCATGTGCCTCGGCCTCGTCGGCAGCCTGAAGCGCCAGGTAGACCTCGCACACCCCGCGCAGGTAGACCAGGGTGGGCAACACCAGCGCCAGCGCGAAGATGACCCCGCCGCCCAGCGACGCCGCCGAGATGTAGGTCAGGTCGCGCGCGGCCACGGTGGACACGTCGGCGATCATCACGGTGCGGCCGAACAGGCCCGCCATCAGCACCTGGGGCGGCACATTGACGCCCAGCACGTACACCGAGGCCTCGGCCATCACGCGGCCGCCCACCAGCACCATCGCACTGGTGGCCGCCCCCACCAGGCCCGTGGCCAGGCTCACGCCACCGGTCAGCACAGCCGCCTGGAGCAGGCGCTCGCGGATCAGGCGCCACAAGGTGCGCACCGCCTGCCAGCTCGAGGCACCCGACCAGACCGTGGGCCCGGTCAGCGGCGCCACCACCGCCACCCCGGCGAGCATCGCCAGGCCGATCAGCAACACCGTCACCGGCACCGCCAGCGCAAACAACCAAACGCCCAGGCCACCCAGGCCGCTGAGCCAGTACAGGCCCAGCACCGCCGCAGACAGCACCGCCGCCGCCACCAGCATCACCAGCAGGGCCAGCAGCACCCGGTGACCAATGCCCAGGGCGTCAAACACCGCGTCACGCGGGTCGCGAACCGGCTGGCCCAGCGCCCTGTCCATCAGCATCAGGCCCGCGGCGTTGCTGCCGTAGAAGGCGATGAACAGCGCCGCCGTGCCCAACCCGATGGCCAGGGGCAAGCCGCCCTGCCCGTAAGCCCTGATCGCCGACGCCATCGCCGTGCCCGCGCCGGCGTAAGCGGCCAGCAGCACATACATGGCTCGTCCGTCGCGCACCGCCTCGATGCTCGAGAGCACCCGCACCAAGGCCTGCCACCAGTCGAAACGGCGCTGCCGGCTGGCGGACCGGATGGGGACGTCAGGAGAAATGAGCATCGTGTTTTCGGACTCGGTTGAGCGACAAATGGGCTCCGATCATAGGGCTGGCCCCTAGGAAAACCTGAGGACCCCGTACCACAAAACCCGCGCAATGTGGTCGTCTGCCGAAAAATACGGGCGGAAAACCCTGGTGCAACCCAAAACCTTCACCCATAATGATCCGGTCTGTGTCTGGAAGCGGCACCGTCTTTGGAATGGGTCCTGATGGGTTGAAGCTCCACATGGTTACTTTGAAAGGGGCTCACTCGTGGGCAACAAACTTTACGTGGGCAATCTGGCCTACTCCGTGCGTGATCAGGATCTGAGTGACGCTTTCTCCCAATATGGTTCCGTCAGCTCCGCCAAGGTCATGATGGACCGTGAAACCGGTCGCTCCAAGGGCTTCGGTTTCGTGGAAATGGGCTCTGACGCCGAGGCGCAAGCCGCGATCAACGGCCTGAACGGTCAGCCCGTGGCCGGCCGCGCAGTGGTCGTCAACGAAGCTCGCCCCCGTGAAGAACGTCCTGCTGGTTTCCGCAGCCCCTACGGTGGCGGTAACGGCGGCGGTGGTGGTGGCGGCGGCTTTGGCGGCGGTCGTCGCGAAGGCGGCGGCGGTGGCTACGGTGGTGGTGGCCGTCGCGAAGGCGGCGGTGGTGGCTACGGCGGTGGCCGTGGCGACGGCGGCGGTGGCTACGGCCGCGGCGGCTACTGATCGCCGGGTGAACCACACCCACGCGGGGCGGCTTTCACGCCCTGCACCTTGAACGGGGCCCTTTGGGGCCCTGTTTCATTTTTGGGGACTGAAACGCGCGTCACGCATCGAAACAGGCCCCTGTCATCGTCAGCCCACGCGAGCGCGTTGAACCACCATGAAGACCACAACCATCCGCCACCTGCTCGCCATCGCCGCCTTCTCGGCTTCGGCTTCTTTCGTCCCTGCCCAGGCACAGGACGTCGGCGTGAGCATCGGCATCAACCAGCCCGGCTTTTACGGTCGCATCGACATCGGCAACACACAACCCGTGCTGGTGTACCCGCAACCGGTGATCATCGCGCCACCTGCGTACGGCGTGCGCCAGCGCCCCATCTACATGCGCGTGCCACCAGGGCATGCCAAGGACTGGAGGCGTTATTGCTCGCGCTACAGCGCCTGCAACCAACCGGTGTACTTCGTGCGTGACGACGACCGCCGCTACCCCAGCCAGGGTCGCCCGGACCACCGCCATGACGAACACCGCCATGACGACCGGTACCACGATCGCGATGACCGCCACGACCACCGCGACCACGACCGGGGTCACGGCAAGGGCCATGGCAAGGGTCGGGGTCACGGCCACGACTGAAGTCAAAGGCCCACCTGGCGACCGCCCCTGCCCGTTGCGCCAGAGGCCGGGCGATCGCCTTCAACGAGGCGAAGACACCAGGCTGCCGTGAACACGCCCGCCCAGGTCCGTCAGACCGGCGGGCTCGTCATGGCGCAGGGTCTGGGCCCGCACCGCGCTGCCTTCGCGCAGCACCGTCACGGCTTGCTGCGAGGTGAGCACGCGAGCGCGGGTGTCGAGGTCGAGCCTTTCACCCAGGATCTGCGTGACGCCAGGGCCCAGGCGTTCCTGGCCCGCGCCAGCGTTGGCACCTTCGCTCGCGCCAGTCGCCTGTTGCGCTGACAGCGCTGCGGCGGCGTCCGCCAAGCGCACATCGGCCTGGCCCACCAGGCTGGCCAGGCCCTTGCCTTCGCTCCACTCGCCTTCGCGCGCCTGCGCCAGCACGCGCCTGCCGTCGGGGTGGCGAAGCGCCAGCTGCATGGCGTCGATCTGCACGGTCTGCGTGACCGGGTAGTGGCGCATGCGCTCGCCATCGATCACGGCCTCGAGCCGCCCCCTCGCGTCGAAACGCGCCAGGCGGGCATGGGCCAGTTCGTAGTCAGGCGTGCCCCGATCGGGCTCGGGTGGCCGGGCGGCAGAGCCCACGTCGGGCGAAGAAACAACCAGCCACCAGGTGAAGCCCGCGAGCACCCCTGCCAGCACCAGCGGTGCGGCCGACTGCGCCCGCGCGAGCCAGTCCATCTGCGGCGAGGCCCCGCTCATGCCTTGGGCCCGTCGCTGTTGGTGTCCAGCGTCTGCAGGTGACCGCGCAACAGCGCTTCGTAGCGGCCGGTGGCCCACAGCAGCAAGTCGCAACATTCGCGGGCAGCACCATGGCCACCCACCAGCGGGCTGACATGGTCGGCCACGGCCTTGACCTCGGGGTGCGCGTTGGCCGGGGCCACCGCGAAGCCGCAACGCGTGAGCAGCGGCAGGTCGGGCCAGTCGTCGCCCATGGCGGCGGTCTGCTCCCAGCTCACGCCGAGCTGGGCCAGCAGGGGCTCGGCTGCGGCCAGTTTGTCGTGCACGCCAAAGACGGCGTTGACCAGGCCCAGGTCCTTCAAGCGGCGACGCACCGAGGGCGAGTCGCGGCCGGTGATGACGATGGGCGTGATGCCGCCCTGGGCCAGCATCTTCAGGCCGTGGCCATCTAGCGCATGAAAGGCCTTGAGCGATTCTCCGGCCTCGCTGATGTAGATGGTGCCATCGGTGAGCACGCCATCGACGTCGAAGATGGCGGCGCGGATGCCTTGGGCCTGCTGGCGCAGGGCGGCGGGGAACTGCAGCGTGGGGGTCAGGGTTCGCATGGCTCAGATCACCTTGGCGCGCATCAGGTCGTTGGTGTTGACGGCGCCGACCAGCTGGCCGCTGGCATCGGTCACCAGCAGGGTGTTGATGCGGTGGTCTTCCATCAGGGAGACGGCCTCGGCGGCGAGCACGTCGTCGCGGATGGTGCGCGGCGAGGGGCTCATCAGCTCGCGGGCGGACAGCGTGCGCAGGTCGACGCCGGCTTCGATCTTGCGGCGCAAATCACCGTCGGTGAAGATGCCCAGCAGGTGGCCTTGCGCATCGACGATGGCGGTGGCGCCCAGGCCCTTGCGGCTCATCTCGGACATCACCTCGCCAAAGCCGACGTCAGGCGCCACGCGCGGCACGGCATCGCCGCTGCGCATCACGTCGCGCAGGTGGGTGAGCAGCTTGCGGCCCAGGGAACCACCGGGGTGCGAACGGGCAAAGTCTTCGGCCTTGAAGCCGCGCGCGTCCAGCAGCACCACGGCCAGCGCATCACCCAGCGCCATCTGCGCGGTGGTGGAGGCGGTGGGCGCGAGGTTGAGCGGGCAGGCCTCGACGGCCACGGCGCTGTCGAGCACGGTGTCGGCGTGGCGGGCCAGCGAAGACTGCGGCTTGCCCGTCATGGCGATCAGGGGCACGCCCTGGCGCTTGAGCACGGGCAACAGGGCCGTGAGCTCTTCGCTCTCGCCGGAATTGGAAATGGCCAGCACGACGTCGCCGGGCTGGACCATGCCGAGGTCACCGTGGTGGGCCTCGGCGGGGTGCACGAACATGGCCGGCGTGCCGGTGGAGGCCAGGGTGGCCGCGATCTTGCGTCCCACGTGACCGCTCTTGCCCATGCCCATGATGACGACCCGGCCGCGGCAGGCCAGCATGGTCTGCACGGCGCGCACGAATGCGTGACCCGCGTCACCGCCCAGGCGGGTGCGCAACTCGGTCAGGGCACGGGCCTCGATGTCGAGGGCCTGTCGGGCCAGGTCGACCAGTTCGGCGGGGCTGAGGGCGGGAAGGTGGTGGCTCACGGGCAGGACATCACGGTGGCACCAGGGCGACAACGCGGCGCCCGGGCGGACACCGCCACCATGGCAGTTACGATCGGGAGATTCTAGGGACAACATGGCATCCACGCTCGAGCTCACGCTGCTTTACCTCTTCGCCGCCGTGATCGGTGTGGTGCTGTGCCGCCTGGCCAAGCTGCCGCCCATGCTGGGCTACCTGGCGGTGGGCATCGTGATCGGGCCGAACGCGCTGGCGCTGGCCAAGGACTCGGCGGGCATCGAGTACCTGGCCGAGTTCGGCGTGGTCTTCCTGATGTTCGTCATCGGGCTGGAGTTCAACCTGCCCAAGCTGCGCAGCATGCGCTCGCTGGTGTTCGGGCTGGGCCTGAGCCAGGTCACCCTGACGATGGCGGCCACCTTGATCGGGCACCTGGCGTTGGGCGCAGGCCTGGCCTGGCTGGGGGTCAAGGGGGGGCTGCTGGGCTGGGGACTGAACTGGCAAAGCGCCGTGGCGCTGGGTGGCGCACTGGCCATGAGCTCGACCGCCATCGTCGTCAAGATGATGGCCGATCGCATCGAGCTCGACACCGAACACGGCCGCCGCGTGATGGGCGTGCTGCTGTTCCAGGACCTGGCCGTGGTGCCGCTGCTGGTGCTGATCCCGGCCCTGGGCGACAGCGCCGCCGAGATGACCGAGGTGCTGGCCTGGGCCTTCGCCAAGGCGGCGGTGCTGCTGGCCCTGCTGCTGGCCGGCGGGCAAAAGCTCATGCACCTGTGGCTCAAGCTGGTGGCGCGCCGCAAGAGCGAAGAGCTGTTCATGATGAACGTGCTGCTGGTCACGCTGGGCCTGGCCTGGTTGACCGAGCACTTCGGCCTGTCGCTGGCGCTGGGTGCTTTCATCGCCGGCATGCTGATCGCCGAGACCGACTACAAGCACCAGGTCGAGACCGACATCCGCCCCTTCCACGACCTGCTGCTGGGCCTGTTCTTCATCACCATCGGCATGAAGCTGGACTGGCACAGCCTGGTCGACAGCTGGGCGCTGGTGCTGGTGCTGGCCACGCTGCCGGTGGTCTTCAAGCTGGGCCTGGTCACGGCCTTGGCCAAGGCCTTTGGCGCGCCCACCGGCGTGGCGCTGCGCACCGGCCTCTACCTGGCGCAGGCCGGTGAGTTCGGCTTCGTGCTGGTCACGCTGGCCGCCGACCGCCACCTGATCCCGGCCAGGGTGGAGAGCCCGCTGCTGGCGGCCATGGTGCTGTCGATGCTGGCCACGCCGCTGATCATCCAGTACAGCAACCGCATCGTCATGCGGGTGTCGTCCACCGACTGGCTGATGCAGTCGCTGGCGATGACCAAGATCGCCTCGCGCTCGATCAACGCCGACCGCCACGTCATCATCTGCGGCTACGGGCGCAGCGGCCAGAACCTGGCGCGCCTGCTGGAGCAGGAAGGCATCCCCTACATGGCGCTGGACCTCGACCCCGACCGCGTGCAGCAGGCGCAGGCGGCCGGTCAGCACGTGTCCTTCGGTGACGCGACGAGGCTGCAGAGCCTGCAGGCAGCCGGGCTGTCGCGCGCCAGTGCGCTGGTGGTGACCTACCCGCACACCGCTTCGGCACGCAAGATCTTGCGGCTGGTGCGCGAGCACGCGCCGCAGGTGCCCGTGGCCGTGCGCACCATCGACGACGCCCCGCTCGACGAGCTGCAGCAGGCCGGCGCCACCGCCGTGGTGCCCGAGGCGCTGGAGGGCTCGCTGATGCTGGCCTCGCAGACGCTGGCGCTGGTGGGCGTGCCCATCCGCCGCGTGATCAGGCTGGTGCAGGACCAGCGGATCGCGCGATACGGCCTGCTGCGCGGCTACTTCCACGGCGCCGACGACGACAGCGTGGACGAGCTGGAGTTGCAGCGCCTGCGCTCGGTCACGCTCACGCCCGACGCCGCCGCCATCGGTCAAACGTTGGAAGACGCCTTGCACGAGGTCCTGCTCGACGTGACCGTGGTGTCGGTGCGGCGCGCCCACGGCCGCGTCGAGACGCCATCGATGGGCCTGAAGCTGGACGGCGGAGACACCCTGGTGATCTCAGGCCGCCCACAGGCCCTGGCGCGGGCCGAGACCTTGTTGCTCAAAGGTTGAATGGCCCACGGGGCCCGTGGATCTCCCTAGCCACGCAGGCGGCCACACGGGCAAACTCGCACCAACAACAATGCGCCAGGGTCACTGCGGCCTGCTGTCGGCGCCATGGAGAGCCCGATGAGCCTCGCGCCCCCGCCTGCGCCCGACGCGCCCCCCAGCCCACAGCCCGATGGCGCTGCCACCGCATTGCCCCCACTGACCGCCCTGAGGCAGACGCTGCGTCGCATCTGGGTGGTCGCGGCGGTGTGGACGGTCTCGGTGGGTGGCCTGACGGCCTGGGGCATCGCCGATCAGCTCGAAGACCAGCGGCGTGAACAGCTGGGCCTGGCCCAGCAGCGGCTCGACAGCCTGCACGAGACCCTCGACCTGTCCTTTCGGCAGCTCACGTCCCTGCCCCAGGCCCTGGCCCGCCACCCGCTGGTCACCGAGCC